>SSSX01000095.1 GCA_015657735.1 Zoogloeaceae bacterium | reverse complement strand
GGCCTCGAGGCGTACTCGCTGCAGGCTCTCCACGCGGAGCTGGTCAAGGCATGAACAAGGTTCCCGTTACCGTGGCCGGTGCCGAGAAGCTGAGGCAGGAGCTGCACCGTCTGAAGACCATCGATCGCCCCAACGTGATCGCCGCCATCGCCGAGGCGCGTTCGCATGGCGACCTGTCGGAAAATGCCGAGTACGACGCGGCGAAGGAACGTCAGGGCTTCATCGAAGGGCGCATCCGCGAGGTCGAGGGCAAGCTCTCCAACGCGCAGATCATCGACCCGAAGCTCCTCGACGCCGACGGCCGCTGCGTGTTCGGCGCCACTGTCGAACTCGAGGATCTGGACACCGGCGATACGGTGACCTACCAGATCGTCGGCGATGACGAGGCCGACATCAAGGAAGGCAAGATCGCCATCAGTTCGCCGATCGCTCGCGCCCTCATCGGCAAGTTTGCCGGCGATGTGGCCGAGGTCCAGGCGCCGAAGGGCGTGCGCGAACTGGAATTGATCGACGTCCGCTACGTTTGATGCTGCCCATGCATCGGTTTGCGGAGCACCTGTACAGCGTCTGCATCACCCTGTGGGTCGGTGCGCTGTGGGCCATCGGCTACCTCGCGGCGCCGACGCTTTTCGGGGTGCTCGACGACCGCGCGCTGGCCGGCAAGGTCGCCGGCCAGATGTTCACGTATGTCGCCTGGCTCGGCATGGCGGCGGCGGCCTATCTGCTGGTCTTCCTGGCGCTGCGCAAGGATTCGGCGGCGTTCAGGAGCAGCGTGTTCTGGCTCGTGCTGCTGATGCTGCTGCTGACCGTGGCGGGCCACTTCGGCATCCAGCCGATTCTGGCCCAACTGAAAGCCGATTCCTTGCCGAGGGAGGTCATGGAAAGCGCCGTGCGCAGCCGCTTCGCGGCCTGGCACGGCGTTTCCAGCGTGGTCTATCTGATCGAAAGCCTGCTCGGTCTGCTGCTTGTCGTACTGCAGGGCCGCGGCCTGCGCTGACCCGCGGCGACGCGAGTCGGCCTCAGTGCCCGGAACCACCGCGGGACGATTTGGGCGGGGCGGCGAACCAGTGGGTTTTCTTCGGCGCCTTGTTGGTCAGCGAGGCGATGCCGCGGCGGGCCGACAGGGCCTTGGCAGACTTGGCTTTGGCGGCCGCTTTTTTGGGCTTGTCGGCCGGCGCGGAGGCGGTTGATTCTTCCTCGCGCTTCTCGCGCCAGATCACCAGCGTCTTGCCGATATGCTGGACCGCCGCGGCGCCGAGTTCGGCGCACACCGTGGCCATGATCAGATCGCGCTGGTTGCGGTCCTCGCCATAGACGCGGATCTTGATGAGTTCATGGGCCTGGAGCGCATGGTCGATTTCCTTCAGCACCGCAGGCGTCAGGCCGTTGCCGGCCACGCTGACGACGGGGTTGAGGTGATGAGCGTCGGCGCGAAAGGCTCGCCGCTGGGCCGGGGTAAGTTCGGTCATGATGTCAGGCGCAATGTTGAAAACCGATGTTGGAAGAGAATCGACCTTCGCGACGATCGTCGTGCGATCCTCGATCTCTTCAACTCATTGAAAAAAGGGCGTAATTGTACCGCGATGAAGCGTAGCAAGACCAGCAAATCATGGATGACGGAACATGTGAACGATCCCTTCGTCCAGCGTGCCAAGACCGATGGGCTGCGGGCCAGGGCGGCCTACAAGCTGATGGAGATCGACGACAAGGACAAACTGATCCGGCCCGGAATGGTCGTCGTCGATCTCGGCGCGGCGCCGGGTTCGTGGAGCCAGGTCGCGGCCACCCGGGTTGGCGCCAGCGGACGGGTCTTCGCCCTCGATCTGCTGCCGATGGAGCCGATCAACGGGGTTCAGTTCATGCAGGGGGATTTCCATGACGACGCATTCGTCGAACGCTTCGAAGCGCTGCTGGGCGAGCGTCAGGTGGACCTTGTGGTTTCGGATATCGCCCCCAATCTCTCGGGCATTCCGACCAGCGATCAGGCCCGTTCGATCCATCTTGCCGAGCTGGCACTGGATTTTGCGATGCAGCATCTGGCGTCGGGCGGCCGCTTTCTCGTCAAGGTTTTCCAGGGCCAGGGATTCGACGAATTCCGCAAGCAGATGGAAGGCGCATTCAAGTCGGTGATCGTCCGCAAGCCGCAGGCTTCGCGGGGCAGGAGTGCCGAAGTGTATCTGCTCGGTTCCGGCAAGCGGGGCTGAAACGGGGCCGGCGGCGGCGCAGGGCGCATCATTATCCCTTGCTATTTTGACGATGATTTGATCCGCTGAACGATCGGACATAGAATCAGTCTACTGAGCTATGGCCCATGTCGGGTCTTCAAGGAATTGCGTTGAACAATTTATTCAAGAATCTTGCGATCTGGCTGGTGATCGGCGTCGTGCTGATGACGGTCTTCAACCAGTTCAACAATCGCCAGGCGGCCCAGAATTCGGTCGAGTACTCGCAGTTCATGGAGGACGCGAAGCAGGGCAAGATCGCCAAGGCGGTGGTGGACGGTCGTACCGTCCGCGCCACCACCCAGGATGGTCGTCAGATCACGGTTTACACCCCCGGCGTGCAGGATATCTGGATGGTTGGCGACCTGATGCGTTACGGCGTGAAGGTGACGGCGGCCAAGCCCGAGGAAGAACAGTCCTTCCTGATGAACATCTTCGTGTCCTGGTTCCCGATGATCCTGCTGATCGGCGTGTGGGTGTTCTTCATGCGGCAGATGCAGGGTGGAGGGCGCGGCGGCGCGTTTTCCTTCGGCAAGTCGAAGGCCAAGATGCTCGACGAAACGGCCAATACCGTGACCTTCGCCGACGTGGCGGGTTGCGACGAGGCGAAGGAGGAGGTCGGCGAACTCGTCGAGTTCCTCCGCGATCCGTCCAAGTTCCAAAAGCTTGGCGGCCACATTCCGAAAGGCGTGCTGATGGTCGGCTCGCCGGGTACCGGCAAAACGCTGCTCGCCAAGGCCATTGCCGGTGAAGCGAAAGTGCCTTTCTTCTCGATTTCCGGTTCGGACTTCGTCGAAATGTTTGTCGGCGTTGGTGCGGCCCGTGTCCGCGACATGTTCGAGCAGGCCAAGAAACAGGCGCCGTGCATCATCTTCATCGATGAGATCGATGCGGTCGGGCGTCAGCGCGGGGCCGGCCTGGGTGGGGGCAACGACGAGCGGGAACAAACGCTCAACCAGCTGCTCGTCGAAATGGACGGCTTCGAGGGGGTGTCGGGGGTCATCGTGATTGCTGCGACAAACCGCCCTGACGTGCTCGATCCGGCGCTGCTGCGTCCCGGTCGTTTCGACCGCCAGGTGGTCGTGCCCTTGCCCGATATCCGCGGCCGCGAGCAAATTCTGCGCGTACACATGCGCAAGGTTCCCATCGCACCGGATGTCGATGCGCTGGTGCTGGCGCGGGGCTGTCCGGGTTTCGCCGGCGCCGATCTGGCCAACCTCGTCAATGAGGCGGCGCTGTTTGCTGCGCGCGGCAACAAGCGGGTTGTCGATATGGATGACTTCGAGCGGGCGAAGGACAAGATCATGATGGGCGCCGAGCGCCGGTCGATGGTGATGCCCGAGGAGGAGCGCCGCAATACCGCCTACCACGAGTCGGGTCATGCCGTCGTGGCGAAGAGCCTGACCAAGACCGATCCGGTCCATAAGGTGACCATCATTCCGCGTGGCCGTGCCCTCGGCGTGACGATGCAGCTTCCGGAGCAGGACCGCTACAGCCAGGATCGCGAACGGCTGTTGCAGACCATTGCGGTGCTTTTCGGCGGTCGTATCGCCGAAGAGATCTTCATGAACCAGATGACCACCGGTGCATCCAACGACTTCCAGCGCGCCACCGATCTGGCGCGGCGGATGGTGACCCAGTGGGGCATGTCCGACAACCTGGGGCCGATGGTCTATGGGGAGGAGGAGGGCGAGGTTTTCCTCGGCCGTTCGGTGACGACTCACAAGAACATGTCCGAGGCGACCCTGCAGAAGGTCGATGCGGAAATCCGGCGCATTCTCGATCTGCAGTATGCGCTGGCGCGGCGCCTGATCGAGGAGAACCGCGACAAGGTGGAGGCCATGACCGCCGCGCTTCTCGAGATGGAAACCATCGACGCCGACCAGATCAACGACATCATGGCTGGCCGTACCCCGCGCGCGCCCAAGCCTTCGTCGCAGCCGCCGCGCCGTCCGAGCGATGATTCGCCGGGCGCGGCTCCCACGGCGCCGGCGCCTGCCGCCTGAGCGTCGCGACTGTTTCATCCAAAGGCCGGCTGTGCAAGCCGGCCTTCTTGCTTTTTCAGTTTCCCGATGACATTTCCGATTCTTTCCTGCGGTCGTTTCCGTCTCGATCTTTCGCGGCCAAAGATCATGGCCATCGTCAATGTGACGACCGACTCGTTTTCGGGTGACGGCAATCCGGCCCTCGAAGCCGCCGTGCGAGCGGCCGAGCGGGCGGTGGAGCAGGGCGCCGATCTGCTCGACATTGGCGGTGAGTCATCGCGGCCGGGGGCAATACCGGTCCCGGAGCAGCAGGAGCTCGATCGTGTCGTGCCGCTGGTCGAAGCGCTGGTGCAATTCGGTGTGCCGCTGTCGGTGGATACGGTCAAGCCGGCGGTGATGCGCGAGTCTATCCGCGCCGGCGCCGACTTGATCAATGACATCGCCGCCTTTCGGGTGCCCGGGGCGGTGGAAGCCGTCTGCAACACCACCGCTGCGTTGTGTGTCATGCACATGCAGGGCGAGCCGGGTACGATGCAGCAGGCGCCCCACTATCTTGATGTGTTGCCGGAAGTGAACAATTTTCTCGAAGAGCGGGTGAAGACTCTGCGCGCCCATGGGGTTGCCGCGGACCGAATCCTGCTCGATCCGGGTTTTGGCTTTGGCAAGACGGTCGAGCACAATCTGACAATGCTGCGCCACCTTGAAAGCTTCGGTGAGCATGGTTATCCGCTGCTGGTGGGAATGTCGCGCAAAAGCATGCTCGGAGCGATTACCGGGCGCGAGGTGAGCGAGCGCGTGGTGGCCGGTGCAGCGGCGGCGCTGGTTGCGGTGCAAAAGGGAGCGAGAATCGTCCGGACCCATGACGTGGGGGCGTCTCGTGATGTTTTGCGCTTTTGGAGCGCCCTCGAGGGAGACCCAAAGGCTTCCGGTGCGGCAAAATAGCATATATCTGAATGGTGTTTTTGTGCGAGGGGAATATGTCTAGACGGTATTTCGGAACGGATGGCGTGCGTGGTTGTGTTGGCGAGGCGCCCATTACCCCGGATTTCTGCCTGCGTCTTGGTTACGCGGCGGGCAAGACCTTGGTGGCGCATGAGAACCTGCGCCCGGGCGAGCGGCCGGCGGTCATCATCGGCAAGGACACGCGGATTTCCGGCTACATGCTCGAATCTGCACTTGAGGCGGGTTTTTCCGCGGCGGGGGTGGATGTCTACCTGGCCGGTCCTCTGCCGACGCCGGCCATTGCCTACCTGACCCGTGCCTTGCGTCTGCAGGTCGGTGTCGTGATTTCGGCATCCCATAATCCGTTCCAGGATAACGGCATCAAGTTCTTCTCTGCTGCCGGCACCAAGCTGCCTGACGCCGTCGAGCTCGAAATCGAGGCGCGACTCGACGAGCCGATGGGCTGCGAGCCGTCTGCGCGGCTCGGCAAGGCCCGGCGGATCGACGACGCGCGAGGCCGTTATGTGGAGTTCTGCAAGAGCACCTTCCCGAACGAGCTCGACCTGCGCGGCATCAAGATTGCGCTCGACTGCGCCCACGGGGCGGCCTACATGGTGGCGCCCAAGGTTTTTCACGAGCTCGGCGCCGAGCTGGTGCTCGTTGGGGTGGAGCCGAACGGCACCAACATCAACGACAAGGTCGGTGCGACGTCGCCCCAGTGTGTCCGCGAGGCGGTGCTTGCCAGTGGCGCGGACGTGGGGATCGCCCTTGACGGCGACGGCGACCGGATCGTGATGGTCGATGCCAAGGGTGGAATCTACGACGGCGACAAGCTGCTCTACGTGATCGCCAAGGCTGCGCAGGCGCAGGGGGCGGCAAACGGCGTGGTCGGCACGCTGATGAGCAACCTGGGTTTCGAGCATGCGGTTACGCGGCTTGGCCTTCCTTTTGCGCGGGCCAAGGTTGGCGACCGCTACGTGCTCGAGATGATGCACGAAAAGGGCTGGAAGCTCGGGGGCGAGAACTCCGGGCACATTATCTGCTTGGATCGCCATACGACCGGTGACGGCATCATTGCCGGCCTGCAGGTGCTGGCGGCGCTGCGGCGCCAGGATACGACGCTGGATGCGATGTGTTCAGACCTCGTGTTCTATCCGCAGAAGCTCGTCAACGTGCCGATCAAGGCGGGTTTCGCGTGGGCATCGAACGATGCCATCAACGAGGCGGTCAAGGCGGCGACAACCGAGCTGGCCGAGCGTGGCCGGGTGCTGCTGCGTCCGTCGGGTACCGAGCCGTTGCTGCGGGTGATGGTCGAAGGCGAGGATGCGACGACGGTGGATCGGGTCGTCCACGGCATCGCTGAAGTCGTCCGCGCGGCGGCCGCCTGATTGTTGCTGCGGCGCGATATGTAACAAATCTGAAATTTTCCGTTCGTAGAATGGAGCCCGGCGCAGGACTGTCGCGGACAGCCTGACGCCGGGCTTGTTTTTGGGCTGATCCGCCGGACGTCCCGCGGGGCCCGCAACGATGGAGAATTTCATGCAAGGTTTGATTCGCGCCTGTACTTTCGCTGTTGCCCTCGGGGGCGCTGCCGTTGCGCAGGCGGCCGACATTACCGGTGCCGGGGCGACCTTCCCGTATCCGATCTACTCCAAATGGGCCGAGGTGTACAAGGCCAAGGCCGGTGTCGGCCTCAACTACCAGTCGATCGGTTCCGGTGGCGGCATCAAGCAGATCAAGGCCAAAACGGTCGATTTCGGCGCGTCCGACATGCCGCTGAAGGCCGAGGATCTGGAGAAGGATGGTCTGGTCCAGTTTCCGGCGGTGATCGGCGGCGTCGTGCCGGTGGTCAACCTGGAAGGGGTTGCGCCCGGCCAGATGAAGATGACCGGCCCGCTGCTGGCCGACATCTACATGGGCAAGATCAAGAAGTGGAACGACCCGGCGATTGCGGCGCTGAACACCGGCGTCAAGCTGCCGGACGAGAACATCACCGTCGTGCGTCGCGCCGATGGCTCGGGTACGACTTTCCTTTTCACCAACTACCTGTCGAAGGTGAATGTCGAGTGGAAGGACAAGGTCGGTGCCGGGACCGCCGTGCAGTGGCCGGAAGGCGTGGG
>SSSX01000668.1 GCA_015657735.1 Zoogloeaceae bacterium | reverse complement strand
GAGATCCGGTTCATCTTGTTGATCGTCTCGATCATGTGCACCGGGATGCGGATGGTGCGGGCCTGATCGGCGATGGAGCGGGTGATGGCCTGACGGATCCACCAGGTGGCGTAGGTGGAGAATTTGTAGCCACGGCGGTATTCGAACTTGTCCACGGCCTTCATCAGGCCGATGTTGCCTTCCTGGATCAGGTCGAGGAACTGCAGGCCGCGGTTGGTGTACTTCTTGGCGATGGAGATCACCAGACGCAGGTTGGCTTCGGTCATTTCGCGCTTGGCGCGGCGGGCCTTGGCTTCGCCGGTGGACATCTGCTTGTTGATGTCCTTGAGCTCCTTCAGCGGGATGCCGATGCGCTCCTGCAGGTCGATGAGCTTTTGCTGCTCTTCGAGGACCGCGGGCTGCATGCGCATCAGTACCGGTGCGTTGTTCGGGCCCGAGGCGATCTCGTCCTTCAGCCAGTCGAGGTTGGTCTCGTTGCCGGGGAAGCTCTTGATGAAGTGGGGGCGCGGCATGCCGGCCTTGTCGACGCAGAGGTGCAGGATCTTGCGTTCGTGGCCGCGGGCCTGATCCACCATGTGGCGCACGGCGTCGCACAGGCGCTCGGTGGTGCGGGCGGTGAAGCGGATGTTCATCAGCTCGCTGGAGATCTGCTCCTGGAGCTTCAGGTAGTTCTTGTCCTGGTAACCCTTTTTCTTGAGGGTCGCGTCCATCTTTTCGTAGAGTTCGCGCAGCTTGGCGAAGCGCTCGAGGGCTTCGGCCTTCATCTTGATCAGCGACGCGGACTGTGCGCCGCCGCCCCCTTCGTCGTCGCCGTCTTCTTCTTCTTCCTCGGCTTCGTCGACCTCGAGCTCCTCGCTCTCGGCGAGGGCTTCGATGTCCTCGACGGCGTTCGGATCGATCAGTCCGTCGATCAGTTCGTCGATGCGCATGTCGTCGCGACCGATCCGGTCGGCAGCGTCGAGGATGTCGGCAATCGTCGTCGGGCAGGCGGAGATCGCCTGGATCATGTGCTTGAGGCCTTCCTCGATGCGCTTGGCGATTTCGATTTCGCCTTCGCGGGTGAGGAGTTCGACGGTGCCCATCTCGCGCATGTACATGCGCACCGGGTCGGTGGTGCGGCCGAATTCGGAGTCGACGGCGGACAGGGTCTGCTCGGCCTCGGCTTCGGCCTGCTCGTCGTCG
>SSSX01000667.1 GCA_015657735.1 Zoogloeaceae bacterium | reverse complement strand
GCCGACCGCCTCGACGTAGTCGTCGAAATGGCGGCTGCCTTCGGTGAGGTAGGCCAGATCCTGGTCGGGCAGGTTGGCGAGGTGCTGGCGCATGTCGTCGCGGGCGAGTTCGATGAACAGGGTGCCGATGGCGTTGCCGACCCCCCGCGAGCCCGAGTGGAGCATGAACCACACCCGCTCCTCTTCGTCGAGGCACACCTCGATGAAGTGGTTGCCGGTGCCCAGCGTGCCGAGGTGCAGGCGGTTGTTGGTGCGTTCGAGCCGCGGATGTCTGGCGGTGATGCGCGCGAAGCCGGCGGCGAGTTCGCGCCACACGGCGTCGACGGCGTCCGGCGCGTCGGCCCAGGCGCCGGCGTCGCGGTGGCCGAACGTCTTGCCGTGGGGCACCGCCGCCTCGATGGCGCAGCGCAGGCCGTGCAGGTTGTCGGGCAGATCGGCGGCGCCGAGCGAGGTGCGCGCCGCCATCATGCCGCAGCCGATATCGACGCCGACCGCCGCCGGAATGATCGCGCCGACGGTCGGGATCACGCTGCCGATGGTCGACCCCTTGCCGACGTGCACGTCCGGCATCACCGCCAGATGGCGGAAGATGAAGGGCAGGCGGGCGGTGGCCGTCAATTGCCGGCGCGCCTCGTCCTCGACCGGCACGCCGCGGGTCCATAGTTTGACCGGCGCCCCGCCGGCGACGGCGAGGGTTTCGTGGTTGCTCATGGATTTTTTATTTTTCATCGATAATTCTCATGAATCGGGCCGTCGACCGGGACTCGGGCCAGCCGCGCCGGATGCCGTTCGACGCCGGCCGGGCCGACAGGTTCGCTCCTACAATGACGGTGTGACGATCGCTTCGACCATCCGAACCCGGCCGCGATGAAAATCCACCAGCTGACTGTCTCCGAGGCCCTCGCCAGCGTGCGCAGTTCGGCGCACGGGCTGGGGTCGGCGGAGGCCGCCGCGCGGCTCGCCGAGTACGGCCCGAACCGCGTCGAGCCGCTCCCGCGCGAGCCGGCCTGGCTGCGCCTGCTGAAGGAATTCACCCACCTGTTCTCGATCATCCTGTGGGTCGCCGCCGGGCTGGCCTTCGTCGCCGACTGGTACGACCCGGCCCAGGACATGGCGCGCGTCGGCTGGGCGGTGGTACTGGTGATCGTCGTGTCGGGGCTGTTCTCGTTCTGGCAGGAGCTGCGCGTCGAGCGCACGCTGGCGGCGCTGCAGGGCCTGCTGCCGCAGCAGGCCGAGGTGCTGCGCGACGGCGTGGCGCTGCGCCTGCCGGCCGCGGCGCTGGTGCCCGGCGACCTGATCCTGCTCGCCCAGGGCGACAACGTGCCGGCCGACTGCCGGCTGGTCGAGGCTTTCGGGCTGCGCGTCAACCGCGCCACGGTGACCGGCGAATCGCGTCCGCGCAGTTGCGAGGCGGCGGTGTCGGCCGACGAGCAGGCGCTCGACGCGCGCAACATCCTGCTCGCCGGCACCGCGGTGGTGGCCGGCCAGGGCCGCGCGGTGGTGTTCGCCACCGGCGCCCACACCGAATTCGGGCGCATCGCCGATCTCACCCAGTCGGCCGGCGCCGGCGATTCGCCGCTGCGCCGCGAGATCGCCCACCTGTCGCGGCGCATCGCGCTGCTGGCGCTGGCCATCGGCGCCGCCTTCTTCGCGGTCGGCCGCATCGCCGGTGTGCCGTTCTGGCGCGACGCGATCCTGTCGCTGGGGATCATCATCGCGCTGGTGCCCGAAGGCCTGCTGCCGACGCTGACGCTGTCGCTGGTCCTCGCCGCCCAGCGGCTGGCCCGCCGCAACGTGCTGATCCGCCATCTGCCGTCGGTCGAAACCCTCGGCTCGGTGACGGTGATCTGCACCGACAAGACCGGCACGCTGACCGAAAACCGCATGCGCGTCAGCCGCGTCGTGCTGGGCGGCGAGACGGTCGACGCGGCGGCGCTGGCCGGCCGGCCTGGGCTGGTCGCCGCTCATCCGCTGTTCTTCCGCGCCGCCCGCTGGTGTCAGGATCTGGTCGAGACCGCCGGCGACGGCAGTCCCGCCTTCGACGGCGATCCGCTCGAGATCGCGCTGGCCGAGATGAGCGCCCCGTTCGCCCCGCCGCCGCCGGCCCGCGGCGACGAATGGCCCTTCGACTCGACGCGCATGCGCCAGTCGGTGCTGGTCCACGACGCGGCCGGCGATCTGCTGGTGTGCAAGGGCGCGCCGGAAAGCGTGCTGCCGCTGTGCACGGCGCTCGACGCGGCGACCCGCGAGCGTCTGCAGCGCGCCCAGATCGACATGGCCGGGGCCGGCCTGCGCGTCATCGCGCTGGCCGCGCGCCGGCTGCCGGCCGGCTGCCCGCACGCGGCGGCCGAGGAGGGGCTGACCCTGTGCGGCCTGGCCGGTATCGCCGACCCGCCCCGCGCCGACGTCGATGCCGCCATCGCCACCTGCCACGCGGCGGGCATCAAGGTGATCATGGTCACCGGCGACCACCCGCGCACCGCGCTCGCCATCGCCCGCCAGATCGGTCTGGTGCGCGGCGCCGCGCCGACGGTGATCACCGGCCCGGAACTCGCCCGGCTGCATCGCGCCCAGCTGCAACTGGCGCTGGACGCGCCGGAAATCCTCTTCGCCCGCGTCGCCGCCGACCAGAAGCTGCGCATCGTCGAGGCGCTCAAAGCCAAGGGCCAGATCGTCGCGGTGACCGGCGACGGGGTCAACGACGCGCCGGCCCTGTCGGCCGCCCACATCGGCATCGCGATGGGCCGCTCGGGCACCGACGTGGCCAAGGAGGCGGCCGACATGGTGCTGCTCGACGATCACTTCGCCAGCATCGTCCACGCCATCGGGGAAGGCCGCGCGGTGTTCCAGAACATCCGCAAGTTCCTCACCTACGTGCTGGTGCACAACGTCGCCGAGCTGGTGCCGACGCTGGCCTTCGCGCTGTTCCGCATTCCGCTGCCGCTGACCCCGGTGCAGGCGCTGGCGATCGACATGGGCACCGATTCGCTGACCGCGCTGGGCCTCGGCGTCGAGCGCGGCGACCCGCAGCTGATGCGCCGTCCGCCGCGCCCGCGTGGCGAGCGCCTGCTGTCGGCGGCGGTGGCGCTGCGCGCCTATCTGTTCCTCGGGCTGTTCGAGGCGGCGGCGGTGCTGGCGGCCTTCTTCCACGTGCTTCGCGGCGGCGGCTGGCTGTGGGGCGTCGACCTGCCGGCGTCCGACCTGCTGTACCGTCAGGCCACCACCGCCAGCCTCGCCGCCATCGTCGTGCTGCAGATCGTCAACGTCTTCCTGTGCCGCAGCGCGCTGCGCTCGGGCTTTACCACCGGGCTCGGCGGCAACCCGCTGATCCTCGGCGGCGTCGCGCTGGAGATCGGCCTGCTGCTGCTGATCGCCTACACGCCGTGGGGCAATGCGCTGTTCGGCACGGCGCCGCTGCCGGCGACGGTGTGGCTGTTCCTGCTGCCGTGGGCGGCGGGCCTCGTCGCCGTCGAGGAAACGCGCAAATGGCTGGCGCGTCGCCGCCTCGCCGCGCGGCCGGCGGCCGGCTGAACTGCGGCACTCCCGGCGCCAGGCGCTGTCGAATGCGACGGAACGCACATCACGGAGGCCGCCATGACACCCGCCACCCTTGTCAGCCTGATCGCCGAAATCGAAGCCGGCGACCCGCTCGACTTCAACACGCTGGCCATCGACGCCGACGGCGCGCGGCGCCTGATGGCGACCCATTTCTGCGAGGTGGACAAGCAGCTCGAGGAAGCCGGCCTGCCGGTCGCCCAGCGCCTCGAGATGATGGCGGCGATCGCCGCCCACGCGATGGTCGAGAACATGCTGCTGCATCTCGAGCGGCTGCGCCGCCGGCCCGGCGACGCGGATTTCCGGGCCTGGATGGCGCGCTACGGCATCGGCCGGGTCGACGGCGACGCCGCCGGCTGAAATCGGGCCCACGGCGGCGCCGGCCGGCGCGATACTGTGCGGCGAATCCGCCAGCCAGGAGTCCGCGATGATGAGCGCCGCCCTCCCCGACACCATGCGCGCGATGGTCCTGCCGCGCCCCGGCGAGCCGCTGCGCCTCGAGCGCCGCCCGCTGCCGCAGCCCGGCGCCGGCCAGCTGCTGCTGAAGGTCGAAGCCTGCGGCGTGTGCCGCACCGACCTGCATCTGGTCGATGGCGAACTGCCCGAGCCGCGCCTGCCGATCATTCCCGGTCACGAGATCGTCGGCCGCGTCGTCGCGCAGGGCCCGGCGGTGACTGGCTTTGCCGCCGGCCAGCGGGTCGGCGTGCCGTGGCTCGGGTGGACCTGCGGGCGCTGCCGCTTCTGCACCGGCGGCCGCGAAAACCTGTGCGACGCGGCCCGCTTCACCGGCTACCAGATCGACGGCGGCTATGCCGACTACACCGTCGCCGATGCACGCTTCTGCTTTCCGCTGGCGGCCGGCGCGGCGCTGGAACAGGCCCCGCTGCTGTGCGCCGGGCTGATCGGCTACCGTGCGCTGCGTCTGGCCGGCGACACCCGGCGGGTCGGCATCTACGGTTTCGGCGCCGCCGCCCACATCGTCGCCCAGGTGCTGCGCCACCAGCAGCGCCCGTTCTACGCCTTCACCCGGCCCGGCGACCGCGCCAGCCAGGATTTCGCCCGCCACCTCGGCGCCGCGTGGGTCGGCGATGCCGGCCAGCCGCCGCCCGAACGCCTCGACGCGGCGCTGATCTTCGCCCCGGCCGGCGCGCTGGTGCCGGCCGCGTTGCGTCACGTGGACAAAGGCGGCTGCGTGGTGTGCGCCGGCATCCACATGAGCGACATCCCGGCCTTTCCGTACGCCGACCTGTGGGGCGAGCGGATGATCCGCTCGGTGGCGAACCTGACCCGCCAGGACGGCATCGACTTCCTCGACCTGGCGCCGCGGGTGCCGGTGCGCACCGCCGTCACAGCCTTCCGGCTGGAGGACGCCAATCTGGCGCTCGATGCGCTGCGGCGCGGCGAGCTGCAGGGGGCGGCGGTGCTCGAAATGGGGTGATCGCGCCGCCGCTCCGTTCGTCGGCCTGCCCGGCCGCGCGCACCCCAACCGCGCCCCGATTCTGTGCTACAACGCCGGGCACCCGCGCCCTGCGTCCACGTCCGCCCCGATGTCCATTCTTCCGCCGCTCGCCCAGGCCCTCGATCATCTCCGTCACCCCACCCGCCGCGGCGTGCTCCTTGGCCTGGCGGCGCTGCCGGTGCTGTTCGCGGCCTACGTGGTGGCGCTGATCCCCTTCACCCCCGGCATCGGCGACATCCGCAAGGCGAAGCTGGAGCAGCCGGCGCGGGTGATGTCGGCGGATGGCAGGGAGCTGGCGGTCTACAAGTGGGCGAACCGGGAGTGGGTGACGCTGGCCGAGATTTCGCCGCAGGTGACGGCGGCGCTGATCGCCACCGAGGACCACCGCTTCTACGAACACCACGGCATCGACTTCTACCGCCTCGGCGGCGCCGCGCTGCGGACTTTCTCGGGCGACAAGCAGGGCGGCTCGACGCTGACCCAGCAGCTCGCCCGCAACCTCTTTCCCGACGATGTCGGCCGTGCGCCGACGCTGACCCGCAAGCTCAAGGAAGCCATCACCGCGCTGAAGATCGAGGCGCTCTACTCGAAGGACGAGATCCTCGAAACCTACCTCAACACCGTGCCCTTCCTGTACAACGCGTGGGGCATCGAGATGGCCGCGCGGACCTACTTCGACAAGTCGGCGCGCCGCCTCGACGTGCTCGAGGCGGCGACGCTGGTCGGCATGCTCAAGGGCAACAGCTACTACAACCCGGTGCTCAACCCGGAGCGCGCCCAGCAGCGCCGCAACACCGTGCTGGCGCAGATGGCGCGGCGCGGCAAGCTCGACGCGGCGCGTCTCGAAGCGCTGCAGAAAAAACCGCTGCGCCTCGACTTCGAACGCCAGCTCGAACCCCCCGGCCCGGCGCCGCACTTCGCCCAGCAGCTCAAGAAATGGCTGATCGCCTGGGCCGACCGCAAGGGCTACAACATCTACGCCGACGGCCTCGTGGTGCGCACCACGCTCGACTCGCGCCTGCAGGCCCGCGCGGTGCAGGCCGTGGCGCGCCGCGGCAGCCAGCTGCAGGCGCTGGCCGACCGGGCCTGGGGCGGGCGCGGCGGGTGGGCCGGCAGCCCGGAACTGGTGGCCGCCTTCGTCCGCGAATCGAAGGAGTACCGTGCCGCCGTCGCTGCCGGCCAGACGCCCGACGAAGCGGCTGCGCGCCTCCTCGCCGACAAGGCGTTCATCGACCGGCTGCGCAGCGACAAGACGCGGGTGCAGGTCGGCTTCGTCGCCATCGACCCGCGCGACGGCCAGCTGCGCGCGTGGGTCGGCAGCCGCGATTTCGTGCAGGACCCCTTCGACCACGTGGCCCAGGCCCGCCGCCAGCCGGGCTCGACCTTCAAGCCCTTCGTGTATGGCGCGGCCTTCGAAAAGGGAGCCAGCCCGACCGACACCTTCATCGACCAGCCGGTCGAGATTCCGCTGCCCAGCGGCGAACTGTGGCAACCCGACGACGACGCCTCGCCCAGCGGCAAGCCGATGACGCTGCGCGACGGCCTCGTGCTGTCGCGCAACCGCATCACCGCGCAGCTCGTCCAGCAGGTCGGCGCCGAGCGGGTGGCGCGTCTGGCCCGCGCGATGGGCGTGCGCCAGAGCCCGCTCGAAGCCGTGCCGTCGCTGGCGCTGGGCACCAGTCCGGTGACGCTGAAGGAGATGGTCAGCGCCTACGCCACCCTCGCCAACGGCGGCGGCTACATCGAACCGGTGGTCGTGACCCGCGTCGAGGACAGCGCCGGCAAGGTGCTGGAGGCCTTCGCCCCGGTGGCGCCGGAAGCGGCGCTGTCGCCCGCCGCGGCGTGGACCCTGCTCGACACGCTGCGCGGCGTCATCGACCGCGGTACCGGCGTGGCGATCCGCAACCAGTTCGGCCTGACCGCCGACCTCGCCGGCAAGACCGGCACCACCCAGGACAACACCGACGGCTGGTTCATCCTGATGCATCCGCAGCTGGTCGGCGGCGCGTGGGTCGGCTTCAACGACAACCGGATCACCCTGCGCAGCGACTACTGGGGCCAGGGCGCGCGCAGCGCGTTGCCGGTGGTCGGCGACGTTTTCCATTACGTGCTGCGCAACCGGCTGGTGGACGCGAAGGCGCGCTTCGTGTCGACCGAACAGCCGGGGCTGCTCGAACGGGGCTGGAACTGGCTCGCCGGCCTGTTCGCGCGGGCCCCCGAGGCACCGCCCGAGGCGCGCCGCGGCAAGCGCCCGGTGGTGCCGTCCGAGGTGCCGCCGGCGGCGAGCCCGCCGACGCCGCCCGAATGGCTGCCGCCGATGCCGGGGCCGGACGAACCGGTGCCGCTGAAACCGGCAACGCCTGCCGCCCAGTGATCCGGACGCCGGCCGCTGTGTCATCATCGCCGGCGCATGTTCCACCCACCGTTCGTCGGGAGTCGCCGCGATGGAAACCCAGCTTGCCCGTTTCGTACTCGTCATCGGTACGGGTTGGGCCAGCCCGGCCAAGCGCCGGGCGGCACGGATGATCGGCGTGACCCTCGCCGAGGCGGGCCTGGGGCTGGTGGTGGGCAACTCGCGGGGCGTCGACTACGCGGTGGCCGAATCCTATTGCGCGAGCCGCCGCGACAGGGATCTGCCGGTGGACGGCGCCTTCTGGCAGATCGGGATGCGCTGGCGCGTATTTCGCCGTGGCGGCCCGCCGCTGCCGGCTTATCCGGCACCGCCGGGGTGCCGGCTGCGGGTGTCCGACGTCGAGGCGTGGAAACGCGAGGCGATCCGGCGCTGCGATGCGGCGATCATGATCGGTGGCGGCAGGGGCGCGCTGGACATCGCGCGGCGCATCATCGAGTGCGGCAAGCCGGTGTTTCCGCTGCCCTTCATGGGCGGGCTGACCGGCAACTCCGACTCGGTGTTCCGGGAAATTCTGCGTACCTGGGACGGCTATCCGGTGCCGGGCGTCAGCCGCGCCCAGTTCCTGCGGCTGGCCGAGCCGTGGGTGAGCGGCACCGGCCAGCTCGGCAACCTGCTGCGCGGCACCCTGGCGGCGGCGCCGGACATCTTCGTCTCCTACCGCCGCAGCGACGCGCCGGCCGCCGCCGGGCGCATCGCCAACGATCTGTCCGAGCATTTCGGTGCGCGGCGGGTGTTCCTCGACGTGCAGGGCATCGCCCCCAGCCGGGCCTGGGACACCACCATCGACAGCGCGCTGGGAGCCTGCAAGGTGGGCGTGGTGGTGATCGGCCGGCAGTGGCTGGCGTCCGGGCCCGAGGGTGGGCCGCCGCGCCTGCAGCGCAGCGACGATGTGGTGCGCCGCGAGGTGGCGGCCTTGCTCGGCCAGCGCAAGGCGGTGTTTCCGCTGTTGGTCGAAGGCGCGCCGCTGCCCGATGTGCAGGTGCTGCCGGACGAGCTGACCGCGCTGCTGCGTTTCCAGGCGACGAGCCTCGACAACGCCGGTTGGCAGGCCGGCCTCGCCCGACTGATCCGCGAGATCGAAGCGGTGCTGCGCGATGCCGGCTGAGCGCGGCTGCCGCTACCCCGTCGCGATCGTCGGTGCCGGCGCCCTCGGCCTGCATTTCGCGGCCCGGCTGGCGGCACGCGGGCCGGTGGCGGTGATCGCCCGCAGCGCCGAACGGGCGCAGGCGCTGCGCGCCGGGGTGACGGTCGGTGGCGTGCCGTTCCGGCCGGAGGCCTTCGCGCCGGCCGACGCGCCGCCGGCGGAGTGGGTGCTGCTGCTGGTCAAGACCGGCGACACCGCCGAGGCCGCCGCAACGGCGCTGGCGATGCAGCCGCAGGGCGTGCTGTCGCTGCAGAACGGGCTGGTCGAGGCGGAGCTGCGGCAAGTCTGCGGCGCGCTGCCGGCGGGGCAGGGGATCACCACCGAGGGGGCTTTTCGCGATGGCGCGCGGGTCGAGCCGGCGGGGGCCGGCGAGACGCTGGTGCCGCCCGGTTTCGACGCGGTGGCCGGGTTGCTGGCGGCGGCCGGGCTGCGCGCCCGGGTCGAGCCGGACATCGTCGCCGCGCGGCTCGCCAAGCTGCTGGTGAATCTGGCGATCAATCCGCTGGCGGCGCTCTACCGCGTCACCAACGGCGAGCTGCTGGCGCCGCCCTACCGCGCGCAGCTCGAGGCGCTGGTCGCCGAAGCGTGGCCGGTGCTGCGTGCCGAGGGCCTGGCCCTCGACGAGGCGGCCGCCCATGCGCGGGTGGTCGCCGTCGCCACCGCCACCGGTGCCAACCGGGCCAGCATGCTGCAGGACGTGCTGGCCGGCCGGCGCACCGAGATCGACGCGATCACCGGTGTCTTGCTGGCGCTGGCCGAACGCCAGGGTGTGGAGGTGCCGACCCATCGGGCGGTGCTGGCGCGGGTGAAGCGCGCCGAGGCCGGGCGGCCGGACTGAGGGTGGCCGAAGCCCGTCAGCGCGTGCGCGGCGCCGGTTTCGCCAGCCACTTGAGCAGTGTCTCGAACAGCAGGTCGGGGTCGACGGGCTTGGCGATGAAGTCGTTCATGCCGGCCTCGAAGCAGCGCGCGCGGTCTTCGGCGAAGGCGTTGGCGGTCATCGCGAGAATCGGCACCGTGCCGCCGTTGGGCAGGCGGCGGATCGCGCGGGTGGCGTCCGGCCCGTCCATATTGGGCATCTGCATGTCCATCAGGATCAGGTCGTAGTCGTTGCTGGCCGCCAGTTCGACCGCCTGCAGGCCGTCTTCGGCGATGTCGGCGCGCAGCGGGAGGTCTTCGAGCAGGCCGAGGGCGACCTCGCGGTTGATCGCTTCGTCCTCGACGATCAGGATGCGCCGTCCGCGGTAGTCGCGGATCAGCGTGGTTTCGGCCGGTTCGTCGGTGTGTGCGGCGGCGCTGGCCGAGGCCGTCTCGCCCTTGCGCAGCCGGGCCGTGAACCAGAAGGTGCTGCCGACCCGCGGCGTGCTGTCGACGCCGGCGCTGCCGCCCATCAGCTGGGCGAACTTGCGGGTGATCGCCAGCCCGAGGCCGGTGCCGCCGTATCGGCGGGTCGTCGAGTTGTCGGCCTGTTCGAAGTTGGTGAACAGCCGGTCGGCGGCTTCGGCGGCGATGCCGATCCCGGTGTCCTGCACCTCGAAGCGCACCAGCACGCTGCTGTCGTCCTCCTCGACCTTGGCCGTGCGCAGCGTGACGCTGCCGCTGTCGGTGAACTTGATGGCGTTGGTGGCGTAGTTGAGCAGCGCCTGCCGCAGCCGCGTCGGGTCGCCGCGCAGATTGGCGGGCAGGGCCTGGGTGTGGACCAGCAGGCGGAGCTTTTTGGCCTGGGTCTGGCCGAACAGCATCGACGACACGTTGGCGATGATGGCGCCGACGTTGACCTCGGCGTCGTCGAGGGCCAGCTTGCCGGCCTCGATCTTCGACAGGTCGAGGATCGCGTTGATGACTTCCAGCAGGTGCTGGCCGGCGACGTTGATGTTGTCGAGGCGCTCGGCCTGGCGCGGGCTGACCCCTTCCCGTTTCATCAGGTGGGCCATGCCGATGATGGCGTTCATCGGCGTGCGGATCTCGTGGCTCATGTTGGCCAGGAAGGCGCTCTTGGCGACGTTGGCGGCCTCGGCGACCTCGGCCTTGTGGCGCTCCTCGATGTTGCGCAGGATCAGCACGTAGTGGATCTTGTCCGGCACCGACATGCGGGACACGGTCAGCTCGGCGGCGAAGCTCTGGCCGTCCCTGCGGCGGGCGCGGATTTCGGACACCGTGCCGACCCGGGCGCCGAGCTGCAAGCCGTGTTCGTCGTCGGGGCTGGCGTCGAGGGCGATGCGGCTCGCCACCGGCACGCCGATCAGTTCGCGGCGGCCGTAGCCGAGCATGTCTTCGGCGGCGGCGTTGGCCGACAGGATGCGCCCGGCCTGATCGGTGGTCAGCATGCCTTCGTTGATGCTTTCGATGACGGCCCGGAAGCGCGCCTCGTTGCGTGCCGCGGCAAGCAGCGCGGTGCTGCCGGTTTCCTGCAGGGTGACGATCGAGGCGGCCAGCTCGTCCACCTCGTCGCGGATTTCGGTGGCGCGCGGAAAACGCGGCAGGCTTTCGCCGAGCGACAGCTTGCGCAGGTCGTCGGCGGTGACCTCGCGCAGCTGCCCAGCGATGCGGACCAGCCGCCGGGTGACGATGGCCTGGTGGATCAGCACCGACACGACGGCCACCAGCAGGATCACCAGCGCGTTGCCGAGGAAGGTGGCGAGCGACTTGCGGAGCATCCTGGCGCGCTCCTCGCGCAAATCGGTGACCAGCGTCAGCGTGCCGAGGGTGTGGGTGTGGCCGTCCTCGACGTAGGTCAGCGGGCGGGAATGCTCGACGGTGTCGGCGGACAGCTCGCGGGCGCCGAAGTGCAGCGGCTCCTGGCCTTTGAGCTGCAGGCGCGCGGCCGAGACGTCGGGCAGCAGCGCGAAGCCCTTGAGCTGCAGTTCGATCTGCTCGCGGTCGAAGGCCCAGGCGCTCTTGGCGAGCGACGGTGCGACGAACTCGCCGACCGCGCGCAGCTGGGTTTCGATGTGTTCGAGGCGCTGCCGGTAGGCGTAGAAGGATTCGCCGAGCGACACCGCCAGCGTTCCGATGCCGCCCACCGCGAAGGCCCACAGCAGCAGCCGGCGCGCCACGCGGCTGTTGAGGCCGAGCAGGTCGCGGCGGCGCGGGCCGTTGCGGGGCGATGGATCGCTCATGGTGCCGGGGGAGGCTCAGTAGATCGTCGACAGGATACGATTGTATGTGCCGTCGGTCTTGAGTTCGCGCAGGGCCTGACTCAATCTGGGCACCAGCGCCTGGTGCTTCTTGTTGAGGTAAAGATACATGTCCACGTCCTTCAGCGACGGCGACAGCGGCGCGATGCTCGCCAGGCCCAGACTGCGGGTCAGCACGATGCCGTCGGCCTTCGTGTACAGCACGAGGTCGACCCGGTCGTCGTCGAGCATCCGGAACAGTTGTTCGGGCTTGTCCACCTTGTGCACGACCCGCGCCGTGCCGGCGTTGGCCTCGAACATCTTCCAGCCGGTGATGAAGGCGATGCGGTAGGGCTTGAGGCTGTCCCAGCCGTTGTCGAGCGAGATCGTGGCGTCCTTCGAGAAGGCGACGAAGCTGATCCGCACGAAGCGCTCGGGCACCTGCACGAGATTCGGGTACTGGCCGGCGAGTCCGCCGACGCGCAGGCCCTCGCCGTCGACCTCGCCCAGGTTGGCGGCGACCAGCGAGCGTTCGGAGGGCAGGCTGACCAGCTTGAAGTCGACGCCGATGCGCCGGAAGCTTTCCTGCGCGATCTGTTCGAGCGCCTTGCGGTCGAGCGGCGTGTTGTTGGTGCTGACGGTGAGCGCCGGCGTGTCGGCCAGGACGGACGCGACGCAGCAGGCCAGCAACCAGCCAAGGAGAAATCGAATGCGCATGATCGGCCTCGTGTCGTGGTGGGCGCATGCGGGGCACGGAGAGGTCGGAGGCGCACCGGCACGCCCGAATATTACGGCGAGGCGGGATGCTTCTTAAGGCTGGGCGGCGGCCGGCGCCGCGGCGCGGGTCAGCCCTCGCCGCCGATGCGCAGGCCGGTTTTCTTGAGGATGGCGGTGGAGAACAGCACGTCGTGGCGGCGGCAGGCCGGGCCGAGGAGGGCGGCGATCGCGCCGATGTGGGCGAGCACCGTCGCGCGGTCGTGGCCGTGGACCATCGCGAACAGGTTGTAAGGCCAGTCGGGCCGCGCGCGCGGGCGCTCGTAGCAGTGGGTGACGAAGTCCAGCCGGCCGACGGCGGCGCCGAGTTCGGCGATGCGGCTGTCGTCGACGTCCCACACCGACATGCCGTTGGCGGTGTAGCCGAGGGCGTAGTGGTTGGGCACTGCGCCGATGCGCCGGATGCGGCCGGCGTCGAGCATGGCGGCGAGGCGCTGCCTGACCTCGGCGGCGCTGACGCCGAGCTGCGCGGCGAGCGCATCGTAAGGCCGCGGCACCAGCGGCAGGCCGGCCTGGGTGGCGATGATCAGGCGGCGGTCGAGGTCGTCGGGGGCGCGGTTCATGCCTTCAGCCTCATGTCGACGAAGAATTCGCGCAGCTTGGGGAAGGCGAACACGGGCAGGCCGGTGGCGGCCTCGATGCGGCGGACGGCGTCGTCGATGCCGCCCGGCGTTTCGGTGGCGAGCACGAACCACATGTTGAGGCGGTGCTCGCGGCGGTAGTTGTGGGCGACCTCGGGCAGCGCGTTGACCAGCGCGGTGACGTCGGCGAAGCGCTCTTCCGGCACCGCCAGCGCGGCCAGCACGAAGCGGCCGCCGAGGCGTTCGATCTGGAACATCGGGCCGAAACGGGTCAGCACGCGGGTGTCGAGCAGCCGCTGCAGGCGGGCGAGGAGTTCGGCTTCGGTGGTGCCGAGGCCTTCGGCGACCTCGCGGTAGGGTTCGTCGGACAGCGGGAAGCCGCCCTGCAGCGCGTTGATGATGCGGCGGTCGAGTTCGTCGAGCGCCGCCGGGCCGGGGCGGCCGTTCATGCGGCGAGGCCGGTCGGCAGGCCGCCGCCACGCCGCGGCGGCGGTGCGTCGGGGGCGCGGTAGCGGGCGCCGCACTGCTTGTAGCAATCGGTGGAGAACAGCACCGCGTGAGGCAGCGCGGCGAGGCCGACGGCGGCGGCGAGTTCGGCGCGGCGGGCCTCGACCGCCTCGCGCGACTGGCCGTGGATCATGCAGAACAGGTTGTAGGGCCACGCGCTGCCGGCGCTGCGGCGGCGGTAGCACAGGCTGACGCCGTCGTGGCTGGCGAGGGCGTGGCCGAGGCGGCTGACGTCGGCTTCGGGCACCGCCCACACGCACATCGCGTTGGCCCGGTAGCCGAGTTCGCGGTGCCGGACGACGACGCCGAAGCGGCGCAGGGTGCCGTCGGCGAGCCAGCCGGCGAGGGTGGCGAGGACGTCGGCCTCGCTGCGCCCGATGGTCTCGCCGAGGCGCTGGTAGGGGCGGGCGACCCACGGCAGGCCGTCGTGGAGGGCGTCGATCAGCTGCCAGTCGGCGGCGCACAGCTGCCGGCGCGGCGCGGCGCGGCCGACCGCGTGGCGGGTGCGGCGGCCGTTGGCGAGGTCGAAGCCGAGATCGATGTGGAATTCCTCGACCAGCGGCAACGCGATCGGCGGGCAGCCGGTGGCTTCGCCCATCGCGGCGAGCAGCGCGCTGAGGGCGGCGTCGTCGGCGGCGCCGGCGACGAACCACAGGTTGTAGCGGTGCTCGCGCCGGTAGTTGTGGTTGACGCCGGAGAAGGCGCTGACGATGGCCGCCACGCGGGGCAGGTCGGCCACCGGCACGGCCATTGCGGCGAGGGTGCTGGCGCCGATGCGGTTGGGCGCGAAGACCGGCCCGACGCGGCTGATCTTGCCCTGCTCGTGCAGGGCGGCGAGGCGGGCCAGAACGTCGGCGGCGCTGCAGCCGAGTTGCGCGGCGAGGGCCGCCCACGGCTGGGCGACCAGCGGGAAGCCGCGCTGGAAGTCGTTGAGCAGGCGGAAGTCGAGTGTGTCGGCGAGCGTGTCGGCGAGGCGGTCGGGATTCATCGCTAGAAGCCTATGCGCTGCGCGCGGGAGGTGAAGAAGATGCCCGACGGGGCGTCGGCCGGCAGCTCGGTGCGGACCCTGAAGCTGGCGGTGTCGACCACGCTGACCCGGTTGCTGTCGCGCGCGGACAGCCACACTTCGTCGCCGCGCGGCGTGAATTCCATGTGCAGCACGGCCTTGCCGGGGCTGAAGGTGTGGATCACGCGTTTTTCGACGGTGTCGATGACCTGCACCCATTCGTTGTCCGGGAAGGCGAAATTGACCCACACCTGGCGGCCGTCGGGGCGGGCCATGACGAACACCGGCTGACCCTTGACCGGGATGCGGCCGCTTTCCTGCCAGTTGCGGCTGTCGGCGACCAGCACTTCGTGGCGGCCGACGGCGGGCAGCCAGGCCTGGCCGGCGGCCAGCGACCAGCCGCGCAGGTGCGGCATCTTGAAGACCGGCAGCTTCTCCTCGCCGCGCCCGTAGCCGGCGAGGATTTTTCTGGCGCCGGCGTCGGGGTTCCACAGGTCGAGCAGCGAGATGCCGTCCTCGCCGAACAGGCCGGCGAGGAAGTAGCGGCCGTCGGGCGTCACGAGGCCGTCGTAGGGCTGCTTGCCGGCCGGGTAGCGGGTGGTGACCGGCTGGCGCGGGTCGGTGAAGTCGGTGACGCGGATTTCGTCGGCGTCGAAGAGGGCGTAGGCGAAGCGCTGGCCGGGCACGTCGGCGAGCCCGACGACCTTCGAGAACTTGCCGGGGGCGTATTCGGCCGGCACGTCGGCGAGCAGTTCGAGGGTGTCGGCGTCGAAGGCCTTGATGCCGCCCGGTTCGTAGTTCTGGGCGACGACCAGGCGGCCGTCCTGCGACACCGAGCCGCCGATGGAGTTGCCGGCCTGGATGACGCGCCGGACGATGCGCCGGGTCAGGAGGTCGACCTTGGTGAGTCCGCCGTCGCGGCCGAACACGTAGGCGTAGCGGCCGTCGCGGGAGAAGGCGACGTGGGCGTGGGAGAGGTCGCCGAGGCCGTCGATGCGCCCGAGGCTG
>SSSX01000094.1 GCA_015657735.1 Zoogloeaceae bacterium | reverse complement strand
GACGGGCTCGGCTTTTGGCGAAGGAATCGACTGAACCAGTCGCAGGATTTGCTCGGTGTCCGCTACGTCTGTGAGGTAACTTTTTCCATCTGCGGCTTTGAGTTTCAGTTGACTACAATTTGTAGCCAACTGACTCCCTTCCTTTTTCAGTCGCGTCTTTAAAACGCTCCAGTATTTTCTTGGATTCGGGCTATCGGTCAGCACGCCGACGATATCGATAATGCTCAGATACCATAGCTCTCGCTCCTCATCCCAGACGGAGCGAACCTGCTTGTCACCAAAGAGCCGGATTTTTTCCATGCTTTACTCGTGGTAGTCGAAGGCCTTGAATCCGGCCATCTTGACCAGCGCATCGCGCTTGGCGGCGGTGTAGTCGGCCTGAACCATCTCCTGCACCAGTTCGGCAAGGGAGGTCTTGGGCACCCAGCCGAGTTTTTCCTTGGCCTTGGTCGGGTCGCCGAGCAGGGTTTCGACTTCGGTGGGGCGGAAGTAGCGCGGGTCTACCTTGACGATGGTGTCGCCCACCTTGACCTTGACTTCCTTGTTGGTCACGGCGGCAACGATGCCGACTTCGTTCTCGCCGTCGCCTTGCCAGCGCAGCTGGATGCCGAGCTCGGCGGCGGCGAATTCGACAAACTGGCGCACGCTGTATTGCACACCGGTGGCGATGACAAAGTCTTCCGGTTGTTCCTGCTGCAGCATCAGCCACTGCATTTCAACGTAGTCGCGGGCATGGCCCCAGTCGCGCAGCGAAGAGAGGTTGCCGAGGTAGAGGCAATCCTGCAGGCCGAGGGCCATGCGGGCGACGGCGCGGGTGATCTTGCGGGTGACGAAGGTTTCGCCGCGCAGCGGGGATTCGTGGTTGAAGAGGATGCCGTTGCAACCGTAGATGCCATAGGCCTCGCGGTAATTGACGGTGATCCAGTAGGCGTACATCTTGGCCACCGCATAGGGGCTGCGCGGGTAGAACGGCGTGCTTTCCTTTTGCGGGATTTCCTGCACCAGGCCGTAAAGTTCGCTGGTCGAGGCTTGATAGAAACGGGTTTTCTTTTCGAGGCCGAGGATACGGATGGCTTCGAGAATGCGCAGCGTGCCCATACCGTCGGCGTTGGCGGTGTATTCCGGTGATTCGAAGCTGACCGCAACGTGGCTCATGGCACCGAGGTTGTAGATTTCGTCGGGCTGCGTTTGCTGGATGATGCGGATCAGGTTGGTGGAATCGGTGAGGTCGCCGTAGTGCAGGATGAAGTTCTTGTTTTCGACGTGCGGGTCTTGATAGAGGTGGTCGATGCGGTCGGTATTGAACGACGAGGCGCGGCGCTTGATGCCGTGCACGATGTAGCCCTTCTTGAGCAGGAATTCGGCGAG
>SSSX01000666.1 GCA_015657735.1 Zoogloeaceae bacterium | reverse complement strand
TGCTGCTGCCGTCGCCCCAATCGACGACGATGCCGCCGGGCACGAGGGTGTCCTGGCCCGGATCGACATAGTTGGCGAGGTTGAGGGTGTAGGCGAGGCCGGTCGTCGCCGTGGCGGCGCCGGTGACCGCCACGCTGGGCGCGACGTTGTGCACGGTGACGCCGTGGGTCGCGGTGTCCACGCCGCCGTCGCCGTCGTCGGCGCTGACGGTGATGGTGCGCAGCGTGGCGTTGACCGGGCCATCCTCGTCGTCGGCGAAAACGTGGCCGACGCTGCCGCCCAGCGCCGCGAGCTGGGCCGCGCTGAGGGTCTGGATGGCGCTGCCGTCGCCCCAGTCGATGTTGTAGAACAGCGGGTCGGCGGCGCCGGCCGGGTCGCTGCCGGTGATCGCAAGGGTGAAGGTGTCGCCTTCGTCGATGTTGGCGGCGCCGCCCAGGCTGACGCTCGGGGCGACGTTGTCGACGCTGAGGGTGTGGCTGCCGAGGACGAAGACGCCGTCCTCGTCGCTGGCGCTGACGGTGATCGTCGGCGTGGCCGGGCCGTCGGCGTAGGTGTGGGTGAAGCTGCCGGCGGCGGCGGTCCACTGGGCCGGCGTGAAGCTGTCGGTGCTGCCGTCGCCCCAGGCGATGCTGTAGCCGCTGCGGGTGTCGGCCCCCGGATCGGCCACGGCGCCGACGCTGAGGGTGTACAGCGCCCCCTCGTCCACCGCGGCGGCGCCGCCGACGACGGCCGTCGGGGCGACGTTGTGCACGGTGACGTCGTGGGTGGCGATGTCGAAGCCGCCGTCGCCGTCGTCGACGGTGACCGAGATGCTGCGCAGGGTGGCATTGGCCGGGCCGTCCTCGTCGTCGGCAAAGACGTGGCTGACGGTGCCGCCGAGCACGGCGAGCTGGGCCGCGGTGACGGTCTGGAGGGCGCTGCCGTCGCCCCAGTCGATGCTGTAGGTGAGCGGGTCGGCGGCGCCGGCCGGGTCGATGGCGGCGATCGTCAGATCGTAGCTGGCGCCTTCGCTGGTGTTGGCGTCGCCGCCGAGCACCACGGCGGGCGCGACGTTGGCGACGCTGAGGCTGTGGCTGCCGAGCACGAAGCTGCCGTCCTCGTCGGTGGTGCTGACGACGATGGTCGGGGCGGCCGCGCCGTCGGCGTAGGTGTGGGTGAAGCTGCCGGCGGCGGTCGCCCACTGGGCCGGCGTGAAGCTGTCGACGCTGCCGTCGCCCCAGTCGATGCTGTAGGCGCTGCGCAGGTCGGCGCCCGGATCGACGACGGCACCGACATTGAGGGTGTACAGGCTGCCCTCGTCCACGGTGGCGGCACCGCTGACCAGCACGACCGGAGCGACGTTGGTGACGGCAAGGCTGTGACTGCCGAGGGTGAAGCTGCCGTCCTCGTCGGTGGCGCTGACGGTGATCGTCCGCGGGGCCGGGCCGTCGGCGTAGGTGTGCGTGAAGCTGCCGGCGGCGGCGGCCCACTGGGCCGGCGTGAAGCTGTCGGTGCTGCCGTCGCCCCAGGCGATGCTGTAGGCGCTGCGGGTGTCGCTGCCCGGATCGGTGACGGCCCCGACCGCGAGGGTGTACAGGCTGCCTTCGGCGACACTGGCGGCACCGCTGACGGGCGCACTCGGCGCGACGTTGAGGACATCCACCGGCCGGCTGCCGAGCGCGAAGATGCCGTCCTCGTTGGTGACCGAAACCTCGACGTTGTAGCTGGTGCTGCCGTCGGCGTAGGTGTGGGTGACGACTCCGGCGCTGGCGGCGAGCTGGGCCGCGCTGACGATCTGGACATCGCCCGGCGCGGCCTCGTCGCCCCAGTGGATGCGGTATTCGATCACGGTGTCCTGGCCGGGGTCGGCGAGGCCGGTGATGCTGAGGGCGTAGGGGCTGCCTTCGGCGACGCTGGCGGCACCGCCGAGGGTGGCGACCGGCGCCACGTCGGTGACGCTGACAGGGCGGCTGGCGGCGATGTGTTCGCCGTCCTCGTCGAAGACATGGACGGTGATCGTCGGGTTGCTGGCGCCGTCGGCAAAGGTGTGCGTGACCTGGCCACCGGCGGCGACGAGGGCGTCGTACTGGGCCGGCGTGTATTGCTGCTGGGCGCTGCCGTCACCCCAGTCGATGCGGTAGAGGGTCGGGGTGTCGACGCCCGGATCGCTGATGGCGCCGACGGTGAGGGTGTACTCGCTGCCCTCGGCAATGCTGGCGGCGCCGCTGGTGACGATGTCCGGCGCGACGTTGAGGACGGTGAGGGCGTGCTGGCCGGCGTTGGCGTGGGTGCCGTCCTCGTCCACCAGGGTGACGGCGATCTGGCGGGCGGTGCCGCCGGTGCCACCGTCGGCGGAGGTGTGGGCGAGCTGGCGGTTGGCCGGCAGGTCGGCCGCGGCGATGACCTGCAGCGGGCTGCCGTCGCCCCAGTCGATGCGGTATTCGCTGACGGTGTCGGCCGGGACGTCGTTGACCGCGCCGAGGGTCACGGTGTAGGGGCTGCCTTCATTGACCGCGCCGGTGCCGGACACGGCGAGGGTCGGGGCGACATCGGCGACGCTGACCGTGAAGCTGTCGGCGGCGGTCTGGAAGCCGTTGTCGGTGACGCTGACATCCACCGTGAAGGGGGTCGGCTGGTTGTCGGCGAAGACGTGGGCGATGTTGAAGCTGAACTGCCCGGCGGCAAGCGCGATGACTTCGACCGGCGAACCGTCGCCCCAGTTGATGCTGGCGCTGCGGCCGGCCGGATCCTGGTCGGCCGGGTCGGTGAAGCTGACGCTGCGCGAGAACAGCACGCCTTCATTGACCCCGGTATCGGCGCCGGCGTCGACGACGATGACTTCGGCCGGCGGCGCGACGGTGATGCTCTTGCTGCCGGCGTTGGGGAAGCTGCCGTCCTCGTCGGTGAGCTGGGTGAGGATGGTGTAGGCGGCGGCGCTGGCGTAGGTGTGGGTGACCTGCCGGCTGAGCGGCAGATCGGCGGCGGCGATGGTCTGCGCCGGGCTGCCGTCGCCCCAGTCGATGGTGTACTGGCTGACGGTGTCGGTGCCGCTGTCGACCACGTTGCCGAGCGTGAGGGTGTAGACATGCCCCTGCTCGACGGTGTTGTCGCCGGTGAGGGCGAGGGTCGGGGCGACGTTATCGACGGTGACCGTGAAGCTGTCGGTCTCGATGCTGTTGGCCTGGCCCTGCTGGTCGTTGACGGTGACGGTGACGGTGTAGCTGCCGTTGTCCGGGAAGATGTGCGAGATGAACGGGTTCTTGGCGCCGGTGGTGAAGCTCTGGGTGACCGGCACGCCGCCGACGCTGTAACCCCAGTCGACGGTGATGAGGTAGCTGTTGCCGACGTCCGGGTCGCCCAGCGTGAGGCCCTGGTCGAGCCAGTGGCCTTCCTGCACGCTGCGGTTGGCGCCGGCCTCGAGCAGCGGGCCGTCGTTCACGTTGGCGAGGGTGATGTTGGTGAATACCGACTGGGTCGAGAAGGCGTTGCCGTCGCTGCCGGTCCAGCGGAACTGGTCGGCGCCGGCGTAATCGGGATTGCCGTGGTAGATGAGGTGACCGGCCGCCAGTTCGGCGACGTCGATCTCCTGCCCCGGCACGACCGCCGCGCCATTGAGCTTGAGGGTGCCGGAGGCCGGCAGCGTGACGATGCGGATCGCCGCCAGCGCCTGCCCTTCGGCGTCGCTGAAGCCGGCGGCGAAGAGGGTGTCGAGGAGCGCCACGTCGGCGTCCTCGAAACCGCCGACCGCCACGTCGGAAACGCTGGGCGCGGTGTTGCTGTAGCGCTGCACCAGCGCTTCGTAGGTGTTGTTGCCGCCGTGGGCGGTATCGCGCCAGCCCTGGTAGGCGACCAGGAAACCGCCGTCGGCGGTGGCGACGATGTCGGGCGCCGTTTCGGTACTGATGTCGTTCACGACGACCTGGCTGTCGATGGCGTGGCCGCCGGCGTCGTACTGCTGCAGCCAGACGTTGCTGTCGTCGTCCCAGGCGACGACGAAACCGCCGTTCACGAGACCGGTGACGGTCGGACGATGCTGGTAATTGACGGTGTTGTAGTTGACGCGGAATTCGGCGCCGACCGCGTTGCCGGCCGCGTCGTAGCGCTGGCCATAGACGCCGTCGCCCCAGGTGTCCTCACCGAAGGAGGTCCACACCACGACGAAGCCGCCGCCCTGGAGCGCCGCCACCGACGACTGGCTCTGGTTGCTGTCTGTGTAGGTGTTGACGCGGAACTGGCTGCCGTCGGTGCTGCCGTCGGCATTGAAACGCTGCGCATAGACGCCGTAGCCGCTGCCGTCCAGCACGTTGTCGGTCCAGCTGACGACGAAGTCGCCGGCGGCGCCGTTGAGCAGCGCGATCGAGGGTTCGGACTGGCTCGTGTACCACGCGCCGGACACCGGCAGGTTGACGCGCACCTCGCTGCCGACCTTCGCGCCGGCGGCATCGAAGTGCTGCACAAAGACGTCGTAGTAGTAGCCGTCGCGCTCGCCGTCGGAATACCAGGCGACGAGGAAGCCACCGTCGCTGCTCTGGCTGACCGCCGGCTGGTACTGGCTGCCGCCGGTCGAGGTGTTGACGAGCAAGCCGGTGGCGTCGAGGGCCACGCCGGCAGCGTCGTAGCGGCGCATGAAGACGCCGTCGCCGGACGGATCGGTGGCGCCGTCGTTGGACGTCCAGATCACTGCGAAGCCGCCGCCGGCGAGACCGACGACGGTCGGTTCGTCCTGGGTGTTGGCGGTGGCGACGTTGACGCGGAAGGGATCGCCGAGCGCGTTGTCGTTGGCGTCGTAGCGCCGCGCGAAGACCGCGTAGCTGCTGCCGTCGCTGCCGCTCCAGTCGGTGTAGGTGACCACGTAGCCGCCGTCGGCCAGCATGGCGATCGCCGGATCCCCCTGGTCGCCGGCCTGGTGGCCGGTGGCCGCCAGGTGGCTGACGACCTGTTCGTTGCCGTACTGCACGGCGCCGTCCGGATTGGCGGCGATCGACAGGGTGATCGACCGCGGCGCCGTCACGCCGCCGGCGCCGTCCGACAGGCGCAGCGATACCGTACGGGTCGGCTCGGGGTTGGACAGGAAGTTCTGGTAGGTCAGGTTTTCAATCAGGTTCTCGACCGCCTCCGGCGTCGCGTTGGCATTGAAGCCGACGACCAGCGAGGCGCCATTGACGCCGTTGCCGATCAGCGTGCCGATCTGCACCCCGCCGTAGTACACCGCCGTGCCGGCCACGCCAATCTGGCCACTGCCCATGCCTTCGTCGCGGATGCCGAGCTGGTCCTGGGCCTGGATGCCGGGAATGCTGAACTGGTTGCGGTCGCCGTAGGTGGTGATGAAGCTCACGTCGAGGCGGCCGCCGTTGAAGTTGGCCGAATCCACGTCGAGCAGGCCGATGCCCGGATCGATGAGTTGCGGCGCGGCGTTGAGGGCGTTCTCCTGGAAGGTGACCGCGCTGGCCAGATCGACGATCTGCGGCGGCGTGCTGTGGGCGAACAGCGCCGGTTCGCCGACGACGCGCTGGAAGATGCCGTTGCCGCCGCCGTCGGACTGGGCCTGCCAGGCCACCGCGAAGGCATTGCCGGCCAGGCCAACGACCGCCGGGCCTTCGTCGGACGAGGTGGTGGCGTTGCTGATCTGCAGCGCCCCATCCACCCGTTTGCCGGCGCTGTCGAATTTCTGCGCCCAGATGTCGTCGCTGTTGTAGTCGCGCCAGGCGATGACGAAGCCGCCGTCGCCGGTGGCCGCCACGTCGGGGCTGCGTTGCTCGTAATTGCTGGATTCGTTGACGCGGAATTCGTCGCCGAGGGGATTGCCGGCCGCGTCGTAGCGGCGCGCGTAGATGCCGTCGTAGCTGCCGTCCTGCCAGCGGGAGATCCAGGTGGCCACGAAGCCGGTGCCGACCGCGGCGATCCGCGGCGCGTACTGGTAGTCGGTGGTGTACTGGTTGAGCTGGAACTCGGTGCCGATGGCGGCGCCGGTGCTGCCGTTGAAGAGCTGGGCGTAGACGCCGGAGTTGCTGCCGTCCTGCCCGTCGCTGCGCCACGTGACGACGAAGTTGCCGCCCGCCAGCGCGGTGATCGCCGGCTCGTACTGGGCGGCGTAGGGGTTGCCGGAAATCGGCGTGTTGACGCGGGTTTCGTTCCCGAGCGCGACGCCGCTGGCGTCGTAACGCTGGAAGAAGACGTCGTAGTACTCGCCGTTGCGCTCGCCGTCGGAGTACCACGCGACGACAAAGCCGTCGCCCAGCGCGCTGACCGCGGACTGGTACTGGTTGCCGGAGATCGAGCTGTTGGCGCGGAACTCGCTGCCGACCTGATGGCCGGCGGCGTCGAAGCGCTGCACCCACACCGAATGGCCGCTGCCGTCGCGCCCGTTCTGGTCGGTGTAGCTGACGACCCAGCCGCCGTCCGACACGGCCGCCACCGACGGCTCGGTCTGACTGCCCGGGGTGTAGGTGCTGACCCGGAACTCGTTGCCGACCGGCGTGCCGTCGGCGCCGTAGCGCTGACCGTAGATGCCGTAGTCCCAGCCGTCCTGGCCGTTCGACTGCCAGACGATGACGTAGCCGCCGTCGGCCAGCGTCGCCGCCGCCGGGATGGTCTGCTCGTCGGTCTTGTAGGAGTTGACCGATTCGGGCGCCCCGAGGGGCAGCGCACCGTCGGCCTCGGCGGTGACGTTGATGCTGACGACCGTCGGCTTGCTGGTGGCGCCGTCGCCATCCGACACGGTGATGCTGGCGAGCCGGCTGGCCAGCGGATCGGAGGACGGATTGCGGTAGGCCAGACGCTCGATGACCTGCTCGACGAACGGCAGGGTGGCGCTGGCATTGAACTGGATGACCAGATCGTGGCCGGTCTGGCCGTCGGAAACGATGCTGCCGATCACCGTCGTGCCGATGCGCACGTCGGTGCCGCTGACGTTGACCTGCCCTGCTCCGCTGCCTTCGGAGAGGATCGAGAAGTTGTCCTGATCCGGACGATAGTCGCCGATGTCCTGGTTGAGGCTGGAGTAGCCGCTGATGACGCTGACCGTCAGGCGGCCACCGTCGAAGTTGGCCGAGTCGGCGTCGAACAGGCCGACCGCCGCGTCGATCAGCTGCGGCGCGGCGTTAACGGTGTTTTCGAGGTAGGTGACGCTGCCGGTCACGTCGCTCAGCACCGGCGCCGACTGCAGCGTCAGCGAGCCGGCCGGCCCGTACAGATTCTGGTAGACGCCCCATTCCGAGCCTTCCTGGTTCGACGACGACCAGGTGACGACGAAGCGTCCGCCGGCGAGCCCTTCGACGTCGCCGTAGGTCTGGTCGCTGGTGCCGTATTGCGAGGCGCGCAGCGGGCCGTCGACCTTGTGGCCGGTGGCGTCGTACTGCTGGACGTAGAAGCCCCGGCCCCAGCCGTCGTCGCTCTCCCACGAGACGACGAAGCCGCCGGTGTCGAGCGAGGTGATGTGGGCGTAGGCGTCGCCGTTGGGGAAGGTGGCGCCGTTGTTGACCAGGGTCTGGGTGCCGACCGGCACGCCCGCCGCGGTGTAGCGCTGCATGAAGACGGCGCCGCTTTCGCTGGACGGATCGTCGGTGGTGGTCCACACGACGACGAAATCGCCGTTGGCGAGGGTCGCCACGTCCGGGCGCGACTCCTGGCCGGACGTCGTGGTGTTGATCCGGAAGCCGTCGGTGACGGCGACGCCGGCGGCGTTGAAGACCCGGCCGTAGATGCCCCAGCCGGCGCCGTCCTGGGTGTATGAATGCCACACCGCGACGAAGCCGCCGCTGGTGAGCGCCGACAGTTGCGGGAAGGACTGGTTGTTGTCGGTGAAGGCGGTGCCGCCGCCCGACGGGTTGGCGTTGATCAGCACCGTGCTGCCCAGCGCCACGCCGGCGGCGTCGTAACGCTGGAACACCGTGCCGTAGCTGTTGCCGTCGGCGTTGTTGTCGTCGGCATAGGCGATGACGAAACCGCCGCCGGCCAGGCCGGCCACCGCCGGCTGCAGCTGTTCGTAGGTGGTCGTCGGGTTGACGCGCCACTCGCTGCCCACCGCATTGCCGGACGCGTCGAAGCGCTGGGCGAAGACGCCGCGGCCCCAGCCGTCGGGGGATTCCCAGGCGACCACGAAGCCGCCGTCGGCCAGCGCCGCGCCGCGCACGCCGGAATCGGCAGCCTGTTGGCCCGGCGTCGTGGTGTTGATCTGGAACTCGGCGCCGACCGCCGCGCCGTTCACGTCGTAGCGCTGCCCGAAGACGCCCCAGCCGTCGGAATCCTGTCCGTTCGACTGCCAGACGATCACATACTGGCCGGCGCTGGCGCCGTGCAGGTGGATCGCCGTCGACAGCTGCTGGCTGCCGGCGGTGTAGGTGTTGACCTGGGTGTCGCCGGACAGCAGCGCCACCGCACCGTCGGTCTGCGGGGTGATGTTGAGGGTGAACACCCGGGCCGCGCTCTGGCCGCCGTCACCGTCGCTGACGACGATTTCGACAGTGCGCCCGACCGGCGCCGACGAGGCGCTGCTGTAGGCGAGCCGTTCGGCCACGTGTTCGACGATCGCCGGCGTGGCGTTGGCGTTGAACACCACCACCAGTTCGTTCCAGCCCTGCCCGTCGCTGGCGATGGTGCCGACCACCACGCCGCCATAGCTGACCGTCGAGCCGACGGCAATGCCGCTGACGCCGACCTGGCCGGCGCCGTTGCCTTCATGGAGGATCGTGAAGCTGTCCTGCGTCTTGGCTTCCGCATCGTAGGCGGTGGCGGCGTTGGTGCTGGTCTGCACCGCCACGACGAGCTTGCCGCCGTTGAAATTGGGGGAATCGCCATCGACGATACGCAGACCCGGATCGATCAGCTGCGGCGTCGCGTTGACGTCGTTCTCGGCTAAGGTGACGGTGCTTTCGAGATCGAGGAGCTGCGGGTTTTCCTGGCGCACGATCGAACCGGCGGTGCCGAACAGGCGCTGGTCGATGCTGTAGCCGTACTGCCCGGGCAGGTCTTCGTTGCGCGCCGCCCAGGCGGCCACGAAGTTGCCGCCGGCCAGACCGGCGAGCACCGGATGGAGCTGGATGTCGGCGGTGGTCTGGTTGAGGCGCAGCGGCCCGTCCACCTTGGCGCCGGCCGCGTCGAACTGCTGCGCCCAGGCATCGATGTAATCGTTCAACAGCCCGCCAGAGCTGTCCCAGGCAACGACGAAGCCGCCGGTGTCGAGCGCCGTGATGTGCGGCCACTGCTCCTGGTTGGAGGGCTGGTCCGGGGTGTTGATGACGAATTCGCCGCCGACCGCCACGCCGCCGGCGGTGTAGCGCTGGCCGCGCACCGAGGAATCGGACTCGTTGTTCCACACGACGACGAAGTCGCCGTTCGCCAGCGTGGCGACGGCCGGGTTGTACTGGTTGCCGCTGATGCTTGTGTTGACGCGGAACTCGGGACCGACCGCGATGCCGCTGGCGTCGAAGCGCTGGCCGTAGATGCCGGCACCCGAACCGTCCTGGTTGTGCGAGCGCCACACCGCGACGAAGCCGGTCTCATCGACGCCGACGGTGGTCGGATCGTTCTTCAGCGCCGCCATCACCGGCAGGTATTGCTCGGAGTAGGTGTAGGTGTTGAGCTGGAAATTGGTGCCGACCGCGTTGCCGGCGGCGTCGTAACGCTGGGCGTAGCTGCCGTAGGAGCTGCCGTCGCGCACCTGGTCGGCAAAGGCGACGATGAAGCCGCCGTCGGCCAGGCCGAGCACCGCCGCGTGGGTCTGGTCGTAGATCGACACCGTGCTGACCTGGAACTCGTCACCGAGGGGGGCGTCGTGCGCGCCGAAGCGCTGGGCGTAAACGCCGCCCGAGCTGCCATCCTGGTTTTCGCTGCGCCACGCCACCACGTAGCCGCCGCCGGTCAGCGCGGCCACCGCCACGTCCTGCTGGGAATTCCAGAAGTAGCTGTTGATCGAGAACTCGGCGCCGTCGGCCACGCCGGCGGCGGTGAAATGTTGACCGAAGATGCCCCAGTTGTTGCCGTCCTGGTTGTAGGACTGCCAGACCACGATGTAGCTGCCGTCGGCCAGGGTCGCCACCGCCGGCACGCTCTGGTCGCCGGGCGTGTAGGTGTTGACCTGCTGGGCGTCGAACAGCGGCGCGGCGCCGGTGGCCACCGGCGTGACGTTCACGACGATGTTCTGGCTGGTCGTCGCGAAGTTCGCATCCTGCAGGCTGACGTTGACGGTGCGGCTCGGCAGCGGGCCGCCGCTGGTGGTCTGGTAGGTCAGATGCTCGATGACCGCCTCGACCGCCGCCGCGCTGGCGCTGGCATTGAAGGTGATGGTGAGCGGCGCGCCGTTGTCGCCGCCGGCCACCGTGCCGACGGTCGTGCCGCCGTAGCTGACGTTGCTGCCGCTGTGATCGACCTGACCGACGCCCGTGCCGTCGCTGTTGATGCCGAGCTGGTCGGTGCTGCGGCCGTTGGCGCTGAACGACGCGGTGAGCACCGCGCCGCTCAGCGAACCGGCGCCCTGCACGAGGCTGACTGCGCTGTCGAGGACGACGCCGGCCTGCGCGAGCGTTTCGGTGAAGGTGACCGCGCCGGCCAGCTCGGTCAGGCCCAGCACCGGGGTCGGCGCGGTGGGCTGGATGACGACGCTCGTTTCGGCAGGCGCCGACGCGGCGTGGGCCTGGTCGAACAGGCGGAAAGCCACCGTGCGGACCGTGGTGCCGGCCGGCGCCGAAGCGGCGGCGTACTGGTAGGTGATGTTCTCGGCCAGGGCCTGCACGGCCGGCACCGAGGCGGCGCCGTTGAGGCTGACGACCAGCGGCGCGCCGGCCGTGCCGCCGGCGAGCGAGCCGATGACCACGCCGCCGTAGGTGACGTTGCTGCCGGCCACGCCGATCTGGGTGGCGCCGCTGCCCTGGTTGCGCACCGACAGGCTGTCGTTGGCGTCGGTGCCGGCGGTGAAATAGACCCACAGGCTGCCGCCGTCGAAGCTGCTGCCGACGTCGGCGACGAACAGGTCATTGTCGATGGGCTGCGGCGTGATCGCGTCGGCCGCGCCGAAGGTGACGCCGGGCGCCATGTCGCCGAGCGCCACGCTGCTGCTGCGCGGCAGCGTGGCGGTGCTGCCGAAGAGCTGCTGGTAGATGCCGCTGCCGTTGCCGTCCTGGCTCTGGTCGGAACGCCAGGCGACGACGAAATTGCCGTTGCCCAGATCGGCGATGGCCGGTTCGGACTGGTAGTGGTAGGTAATGTCCGCATTCACCAGCCGGTCGCCGTCGATCGGCTGGCCGGCGGCGTCGAACTGGCGCAGGTACACATCGCCCCACGCGGCGCCGTTGTCATTGTAGAAGCTGACCACGAAGCCGCCGGTGGACAGGCCGCTGACCTTCGGCTGGTACTGGCTGCCGTAGGTGAGGTCGTTGACGAGGATGGCGCTGCCGACCGGGTTCTCGCTGGAATCGTAGCGCTGGGCGTAGGTTGCCCAGCCGGAGCCGTCGAGGCCGTTGCTGTCCTGCCAGACGACGACGAAACCGCCGTCGGAAAGCAGCGCCACGTCCGGATTGCTCTGCGTGCCGGAGGTGTAGCTGTTGACCTGGAAGATGCTGCCGAAACTGTTGGTCGCCGCTTCGTAGCTGCGGCCGAAGACGCCCGAGCCGCTGCCGTCGTTGCCGCCGTTGTCCTGCCAGACCATCACCAGATCGCCATTGGCGTAGGCCTCGACGCGGGGCTGGATCTGGTCGTAGATCTGCACGCCGGTGCCGGCCGCGTCGGTGCTGACCCGCTGCTGGGCGGTGCCGACGACCGCGCCGGCGTTGTCGTAGCGGGTCAGGTAGATGTCCTGGTAGGAGTGGCTATCGACGTAGTAGCTGTCGGACGACCAGACGACGGCGAAACCGCCGGTGTAGCTGGCGACGACACCGTGGTACTGGGTGCTCTCCGTCGTGGTATTGACCAGGAACTGCCCGCCCGCCGCGGTACCGTCGGCGTTGTAGCGCTGGGCGAAGACGCCCCAGCCCCAGCCGCTGCCTTCGTTGCTGCCGCTGTCCTGCCAGACGATCACGTAGCCGCCGTTCGACAGGCCGGCCACCTGCGGGTAGCTCTGCTCGGCGGAAGTCAGCGTGTTGACGCGGAACTCGGCACCGACCGCCTGGCCGGAGGCGTTGAAGCGCTGCGCGTAGGTGCCCCAGTCCGAGCCGTCCTGAAGATAGGAATTCCACGCGACCACGTAGCCGCCGTCCGCCAGCGTGCCGATCGACGGGCCGGTCTGGTCGTAGGAGGTGTGGGTGTTGACCTGTTCTTCGCCGTAGGCCGCCGGGGTGCCGTCGAGCTGCGGGGTGACGTTGATCGTCAGCTGGTTCGAAACGCTGGAACCACCGTCGCCGTCGGAGACGCGCAGCGCCAGCGTGCGGCTGGCGTTGGGGTTGGATTCGGTGTTGGCGTAGCCGAGGTGCTGGATCAGCGCCTCGACAGCGTCGGGCGTCGCGTTGTTGCTGGTGAAGTCGACGCGCAGGTTGGCGCCGTTGCTGCCGCCGCTGAGCGTACCGATGGTGTTGCCGTTGTAGCTCACCACGTTGCCGGCCAGGCTGATCGGGCCTTCGGCGACGACGCCGAGCTGGTCTTCGGTCGCGGCGCCGCTGGTGAAGTAGAGATCGAGCCGGCCGCCGTTGAAGTTGGCGGAATCGACGTCGCTGAGGCTGACCGCCGGATCGATGACCTTGAGGCCGGCATTGACGGCGTTTTCGGCGAAAGTGACCGCGCCGGTGAAGTCGGACAGATCCGGACTGGCCTGACGCGGCAGTTCGGCGGTGCTGCCGAAGAGCTGCTGGTAGATGCCGCTGCCGCTGCCGTCCTGGCTCTGATCGGAACGCCAGGCGACGACAAAGTTGCCGTTGCCCAGATCGGCGATGGCCGGTTCGGACTGGTAGTGATAGGCGACGTCCGCATTCACCAGCCGGTCGCCGTCGATCGGCTGGCCGGCGGCGTCGAATTCGCGTAGGTACACATCGCCCCAGGCGGCGCCGCTGTCGTTGTAGAAGGCGACCACGAAGCCGCCGGTGGACAGGCCGCTGACCTTGGCCTGGTACTGGCTGCCCGAGGTGTTGTCGTTGACCCGGATGACGCTGTCGGCCGCGCCGGTGGCGTCGTAGCGCCGCGCGAAGGTGGCGTAGCCGGAACCGTCGAGGCCGTTGTCGTCGCGCCAGACGACGACGAAGCCGCCGTCGGAGAGCATCGCCACGTCGGGCGAAATCTG
>SSSX01000665.1 GCA_015657735.1 Zoogloeaceae bacterium | reverse complement strand
TTCAACCTTTCCGACATCCCGCCGGCGCCGCGCGGCATGCCGCAGATCGAAGTCACCTTCGACATCGACGCCAACGGCATCCTGCACGTATCCGCCAAGGACAAGGCCACCGGCAAGGAAAACAAGATCACCATCAAGGCCAACTCCGGCCTGTCGGACGAAGAAATCCAGCGCATGGTGCGCGACGCCGAGGCCCACGCCGAGGAAGACAAGAAGGCCCACGAACTGGTCGACGCCCGCAACCAGCTCGACACCCTGGTGCACTCGGTGAAGAAGGCGCTGGCCGAGCACGGCGACAAGATCGGCGACGACAAGGCCAAGATCGAGGCCGCCATCGCCGAGGCCGAAGAAGCCGTCAAATCCGGCGACAAGGCCGCCATCGACGCCAAGAGCGAAGCGCTGGCCCAGGTCAGCCAGAAGCTCGGCGAGCACATCTACGCCCAGGCCCAGGCCGAAGCGGGTGCGGCCGGCGGCGCCGGTGCCGGTGCCTCCGCCGGCGGCGCCAAGTCCAGCGACCCGGATGTGGTGGATGCCGAATTCACCGAGGTGAAGGACAAGAAGTAATCCTGTCCGGCTGACCGCCGAACAGACCCGGCCGAGCCATGCCGGCGCCTTGTGCGCCGCTCGGCTCGGCCTTTCCACTAGATAGCCAGAGCACCCAAAAATGGCGAAACGGGATTTATACGAAGTCCTCGGCGTCAATCGCGACGCCTCCGAGGACGAGATGAAAAAGGCCTACCGCAAGCTGGCCATGAAGTACCACCCGGACCGCAACCCGGACAACAAGGAAGCCGAGGAAAAGTTCAAGGAGGTCAAGGAGGCCTACGAGATCCTCACCGACGCCAACAAGCGCGCCGCCTACGACCGCTACGGCCACGAAGGCGTCAACCCGTCGATGGGCGGCGGCGGCGCCGGCGGCCAGGGCTTCGAAGGCTTCGCCGACGCCTTCGGCGACATCTTCGGCGACATCTTCGGCGGTGGCGGCGGCGGACGTGGCCGCTCCAACGTCTACCGCGGGGCCGACCTGCGCTACAACCTCGAGATCACCCTCGAAGAAGCGGCGCGTGGCGCCGACAAGACGATCCGCATCCCGGCCCAGGAAGAATGCGACACCTGCCACGGCAGCGGCGCCAAGCCCGGCACCCAGCCCAAGACCTGCCCGACCTGCGGCGGCGCCGGCCAGGTGCGCATCCAGCAGGGCTTCTTCTCGATCCAGCAGACCTGCCCGAAGTGTCATGGCAGCGGCCGCTTCATCCCCGACCCCTGCGGCACCTGCCACGGCGCCGGACGCGTCAAGCGCCAGAAGACGCTCGAAGTGAAGATTCCGGCCGGCATCGACGACGGCATGCGCCTGCGCCATGGTGGCCAGGGCGAGCCGGGCGTCAACGGCGGCCCGGCCGGCGATCTGTACGTCGAAATCCACATCAAGCAGCACCCGGTCTTCCAGCGCGACGGCGACGACCTGCACTGCGAGATGCCGATCAGTTTCACCACCGCAGCCCTTGGCGGCGAGATCGAGATCCCCACCCTCGACGGCGCGGCAGGCATCCGCATTCCGGCCGAAACCCAGAGCGCCAAGGTCTTCCGCCTGCGCGGCAAGGGTATCCGCAACGTGCGCAGCCACGCCCCCGGCGATCTGATGGTGCACGTCATCGTCGAAACGCCGGTCAAGCTGACCGACCGCCAGAAAGAACTCCTGCGTGAATTCGGCGACATCGCCGCCAGCAACGCCGAGCGCCACAACCCCAAGGCAAAGTCGTGGATGGACAAGGTGAAGGATTTCTTCAGCAGCTGAGGCCGCCGGATCCCGCACCGCAGCATCACCCGCCCGCTGGCCGACGTCCGCAAGACGCCGGCCAGCGTCTTGTCCGGAACCCATTTCTTTGTCCTATACTCGGCGGCGCGGTCACGTTCATCAACAAAAAATAACGAATCCATGCGCATCCACACCATCAAGTCGCTGCTCGCCGCCGTCGGCGCCGGACTCCTCCTCGCCGCCACCGGCAGCGCCCGGGCCGCCGACCCCGGCATCGGCGACGGCACCATCACCCTCGGTATGTCGGCCCCCTTCACCGGCCCCAACGGCGCCTACGGCAAGGAAATGAAGGAAGGCGCGCTGGCCTATTTCGCGCAGCTCAACGCCGCCGGCGGCATCAACGGCAAACGGGTCCAGCTGGTCGCCCTCGACGACGGCTACGAAACCGAGCGGACGGCGGCCAACACCCTCAAGCTGATCAACGACGAAAAGGTCTTCGCGCTGATGGCCTTCTACGGCTCGTCGTCGACCACCGAGGCGATGAAGATATTCTCGGACGCCCGGGTTCCGCTGCTCGGCACCATCAGCGGCGCCGGCAGCCTGCGCACGCCGGTCAACCGCTACATGTTCCACCTGCGCGCCAGCTATGCCGACGAAACCGAGGCCATCGTCAATCACCTCGTCGGCCTCGGGATCACGCAGATCGCGGTGTTCTACCAGAACGACGGTTTCGGCAAGTCCGGCAAGGATGGCGTCACCGCCGCGCTGGCGCGTCACAAGCTGAAGCCGGTGGCCGAAGGCGCGGTCGAGCGCAACTCCCTCGACGTCGCCGCGGCGGTCGCCCAGATCGGCAAGGCCAACCCCCAGGCCGTCATCATGGTGACGCTCTACAAGCCGACCGCCGAATTCGTCCGGCAGATGCGCAAATCAGGTCAGGCGCCGCAGTTCTCCACCCTCTCGCCGATCGGCGCCGACCTGCTGGTCGCCGAAATGGGCGCCAAGGAGGCGCACGGCATCGGCATCGCCCAGGTCATGCCCTACCCGTGGAACGACACCCAGCCGGTCGTGCGGGAATACCAGAAGGCGCTGCAAGCCTTCTCCCGGCAAAGCAAATACGGCTACTACGGCATCGAAGGCTTCATCAACGCCAAACTGATGGCCGAGGCCCTGCGCCGGACCGGCAAGGATCTGACCCGCGAAAAACTTGTCGGCACCCTCGAAAACGGCAACTTCGACCTCGGCGGCTACCGGGTCGGCTACACGCCGGCCAATCACAACGGCTCGCGCTTCGTCGATCTCACCGTGCTCGGCCGCGACGGCCGCGTGCTGCGCTGAGGCGCCGTTCCCGCCAACGCAAAGGGGCGCCCGCGAGCGCCCCTTTTCATTCGTGCGGCAGACCTCAGGCCCGCCGCCAGACCGTGCCCTGCGGCGTATCCTCGAGCGCGATACCGTCGGCCAGCAGCTCGGCGCGGAGGCGGTCGGCCTCGGCGAAATTCTTCGCCTTCTTGGCCTCGATGCGCGCCGCGATCCTCGCCTCGATCGCCGCCGACGCGTCGTCGCCCCCCGCCTCGACGCCCCCCTGCAGAAACGCCAGCGGCGCCTGCCCGAGCAGTCCGAGCACGCCGCCGAGGGCCTTGAGCTGCGCCGCCGCCTCGGCGGACTGACTGCGATTGACCTCGTTGGCGAGATCGAACAGCACGGCGATCGCCTCGGCGGTATTGAAGTCGTCGTCCATCGCCAGCTTGAAGCGGGCCGCCATCGGCGCCGCCCAATCCACCTCTGCCGCCGCGGCCGGCGGCACGTTGCGCAGCGCCGTATAAAGCCGCGACAGCGCGTGGCGGGCATCGACCAGGTGGGCGTCCGAGTAGTTCAGCGGACTGCGGTAGTGGGCGCGCAGGATGAAGAACCGCACCACCTCCGGCGCGTACTCCTTCAGCACGTCACGGATCGTGAAAAAGTTGCCGAGGCTCTTCGACATCTTTTCGTCATCCACCCGCACGAAACCGTTGTGCATCCAGTAATTGACGAAGCTGCACTGGTGCGCGCCCTCGCTCTGGGCGATCTCGTTCTCGTGGTGCGGAAACTGCAGGTCGGCACCGCCGCCGTGGATGTCGAAGTGCTTGCCGAGCAGCTCGGAACTCATCGCCGAGCACTCGATGTGCCAGCCCGGCCGGCCCGGCCCCCACGGCGAAGCCCACTTCACCTCGTCGGGCTCGTCCGGGCGGGCATGCTTCCACAGCACGAAATCGAGGGGATCGTGCTTGCCGCCGGCCACCTCGACCCGCTCGCCGGCCCGCAGTTCGTCGAGCGACTTGCCCGACAGCCGGCCATAGCCGTCGAACTTGCGCACCGCGTAACACATGTCTTCATTGCCGGCCTTGTAGGCCAGGCCGTTGTCCACCAGATTACCGATCAGCTTCTGCATCGGCGCGACGAACTCGGTAGCCCGCGGCTCGTGGTCGGGACGCAGCACGCCCAGCGCATCCGCATCCTCGTGCATCGCGGCGATGAAGCGGTCGGTCAGGGTACGGATGCTCTCGCCGTTGTCGTGGGCCCGCTTGATGATCTTGTCGTCGATGTCGGTGATGTTCCGCACGTAGGTGACGTCGTAGCGGCTGGCCCGCAGCCAGCGCGTGACCATGTCGAAAACCACCATCACCCGCGCATGGCCCAGGTGGCAGTAGTCGTAGACGGTCATCCCGCAGACATACATGCGCACCTTGCCGGGCTCGATGGGGGTGAACTGCTCCTTTTTCCGCGAAAGGGAGTTATGAATTTTCAACATGAGAAGGACCGCAATGAAACCGAATGAAAGAAGGGATTGCCGCGGGATGCTGCCGGAGGAAACGCCATCCGGGCCCGCCGGGCGCCCCGCCGACGGAGAATCGGGGAGCGCTCATGGCCGGCGGCAGAGCTTCTTGATAAAATGGCGGGCTTGTAAGCAAGCCACGTCCGCCCACTTCCACGCAACCTTCCGCGCGCCCGCGTACGCCGGCGAATCATATCACATGTCGAAACGTGCCCTCGCCGCCTCCCTGCTCCTCGCCAGCCTGCTCTGCGGCCCCGTCCGGGCCGACCCCGTGCAGGATCTGCAGACCCTCGTCAAACAGGGGCAGCTGACCCAGGCGCTCGAAAAGGCCGACCAGATTCTCGCCACCAGGCCGCGCGATGCCCAGGTGCGCTTCCTGAAGGGCGTCGTGCTGTCCGAGCTCAACCGCGGCGGCGAAGCCATCGCCGTCTTCCAGAAGCTGACCGAGGATTACCCGGAGCTGCCCGAGCCCTACAACAATCTGGCCGTGCTCTACGCCCAGCAGCGCCAGTACGACAAGGCGCGCACCGCCCTCGAGATGGCGATCCGCACCCATCCGAGCTACGCCACCGCCCACGAGAACCTCGGCGACATCTACGCCCGTCTCGCCAGCCAGGCCTACGACAAGGCGCTGGCCCTCGATTCGTCCAACGTCGCCGCCCAGAACAAGCTGGCGATGATCCGCGAAATGATGAGCGTCACCGGCAAGACGGTCCGCCCGACGATAGCCGCCAGCGCGGCGCCGGCCGCCAAGCCGGCAGCGCCGCCTCCGGTCACGGCGGCCGTTCCGGCTCCGGCCCCCGTCCCGGCCCCGGCGAAGGCCGCCCCGGCCACTCCGCCGGTGGTGGTCGCCGCGGCCCCGGCACCCGCGCCGGCACCTGCCAGACCGGCGCTGCCGCCGGCTGCCGCCACGCCGACGCCGCCGGCTCCCGCCGCCAGACCGGTCACACCGGCACCGGTGGCCCAGGCGCCCGTCGTCAAGGAAGAACCCAAGCCCGTCGCCAAACGCCCGGAACCGAAGGACGACACGCCGGCCCAGGCCGCAGCGATCACCAAGGCAGTCCAGAGCTGGGCCGGCGCCTGGTCCAAAAAGGACGTCAAATCCTATCTCGGCCACTACGCCAAAGATTTCGAACCGCCCAAGGGCCTGAACCGCAAGGCGTGGGAAGATGAGCGCAGCCAGCGTCTGACCAAGCCCGGCGATATCGAGGTGAATCTCGAGAACGTCAAGGTCGTCAGCGTGTCGGGCGATCGCGCCACCGTGAAACTTCGGCAGCACTATCGCTCGGCCAACTTGTCCACCTCGTCGAACAAGACACTCAATCTTGTCCTTCAGGACGGCAAATGGGTAATCCAACAGGAGCGGGTCGGCGGTTGATGTCCGGATTGCAGGTCGCACTACGCCGGGGGTTGGCGCTGCTGCTGGCGTGCAGCGCGGTGCTGGCCTTCGCGGCCGGCGAAGGCGGCACGTCCGGCAGCGATCCGGATGCGGCGCTCAACGCGGTTTTCAAGGACATCGAGCAGAGCCGGCTCAACCCGGCCCTCGAAAAACTCGACGCGCTGATCACCGCCTATCCCAACTTCCGCCTCGCCTACCTGATCCGCGGCGACCTGCTGCTCGCCCGCACGCGCCCGATCGCCGCCTTCGGCAACCAGGCCGACGCCCCGGCCGACCGTCTGGCCGACCTGCGCGACGAGGCGGTGGCGCGCCTCAAGGCCTACCGCAACCGCCCGCCGAGCAACTACGTCCCGCGCTACCTGCTGCAGATGGAGCCGGAGCAGAAATACGCGATCGTCGTCGACACCCAGCGCGCGCGCCTCTACATCTACCAGAACGACAACGGCCGGCCGCGTTTCGTCGCCGACTATTACATCAGCCACGGCAAGCTCGGCGCCGAGAAGAATCGCGAGGGCGACAAGCGTACGCCGATCGGCGTCTACCACATCACCGCCAATCTGCCGCGCCAGAAGCTCACCGACTTTTACGGTAACGGCGCCTTCCCGATCAACTACCCGAACGAATGGGACCGCCAGCAGGGCCGCGACGGTCACGGCATCTGGCTGCACGGCACCCCCAGCGACACCTACTCCCGCCCGCCGCGCGCGTCCGACGGCTGCGTCGTGCTCACCAACCGCGACCTCGACGCCCTTGCCAGCTATCTGCAGATCGGCCTGACCCCGGTCATCATCAGCAACACCGTCGAGTGGCTGAGCGTCGACGACTGGGCCGCCGAGCGCAAGGCCCTCAACCACCAGATCGAGGCGTGGCGCAAGGACTGGGAAAGCCGCGACGTGGACCGCTATCTCGCCCACTACTCGAAGAGCTTCCGCAACAACGACGGCGGCTATGCGCAATGGGCCGAACAGAAACGCCTCGTCGCCGCCGGCAAGAGCTGGGTGAAGGTGGAGCTCGGCAAGCTGAGCGTCTTCCGCAACCCCGGCAAGCAGGATCTGGTCGTCGTCACCTTCGA
>SSSX01000664.1 GCA_015657735.1 Zoogloeaceae bacterium | reverse complement strand
CTAGGCTGCCGGCTGACGATCATCTGGAGCCGCCATGTCTTACCCGGAATTCTTCGACCGAGTCCCCCGCGTGCGCCTGCGCGATCCGCTGGCCGAATTTCTCGGTGCGGCCGAAGGCGGCCTCATCGACTACGGCTATCCCGACGCGGTCAGGCTGGCCGGCCACTCCTGCCCGACCGTGGCCGGCGCCTACTGGCTGACCCGCCAGGCGCTGCGCGCCCTCTACGGCGACGCGCCGCCGGAACGCGGCGGGGTCCACGCGAGCTTCCGCGACAGCCAGGTGAACGGCGTCACCGGGGTCGTCGCCAACGTCGTCGCGCTGCTCACCGGCGGCACCGTCGACACCGGTTTCAAGGGCCTCGGCGGGCGTTTCGACCGCCGCCGCCTGCTGGCCTTCGATGTCGCCCAGCCCCTCGACATCCGCTTCACGCGGGTCGACAGCGGCGACGCGGTGGATGCCGCGGCACAGGTCCGCCACGTGCCGGCCGACCCGCAGATGGCGCCGCTGATGCAGCGCTGCGTGGCGGGCGAGGCCAGCGCCGACGAGGCCCGGCGTTTCCGCGAACTGTGGCAGGATCGGGTGCGCCGGGTTCTGCTGGAACACGGCGACGACCCGGCGGTTTTCGTGATCCGTCGCGTCGAGCGATAGAGCAAGCGTCCAAGAGGAGCCGTCCATGAGCCACAAGCCTGAAGATCCGCCCGCACCCGAAGAGCGCGGGTTTGCGTCGCCGCCGTGCTATGCGGCGGAGTTTCCCGGTTACTTCGGCGAGGCGCCCGACCCGCGTCTCGTCGAGGGTCTGAATCAGCTGCTCGAAGCCGAACGGGCCGGCGCGCGGGTGCTCGCCGTCCTGCGCGACGGCCTCGACAGCCGCGCGCCGGTGCGGGCGCTGCTCGAGCGCCTGCAGAAGGACGAAGGGGCCAACGCGGTGGCGCTCTACAAGACCATCAAGCGCCTCGGCGGCATCGCCTCCCACGAGACCGGCGCGTTCGTCGGCAAGACCCTCGCCATCGACGGCCTCGCCGCGCGTCTGCGTTTCGTCAACAAGGGGCAGGAATGGGTCGTCCGCAAGATCGACGAACTGCTCCCGCTCGTCGACGACGCCGCCGCCCGCAGCATGCTCGACGACATGCGGCGCTCCCACGTCGACAACATCCTGGCCTGCACCGCCGGGCTGGAGGCCGGCCTGCCGGAGTAGGCGTGCGCGGCGCCGGCGGCGGCGCCTAGCTAGTCGGGCACCACCCGGGCCAGCAGGTCGCGCATCCAGGTCACCGCCGGGTCGACGTGGTTGCGCGGATGCCAGGCCAGGCGCAGGCCGAAGCCGGCGTCGCGGAAGGGCAGTTCGAACATGTCGAGCACATCGGCGAAGCGGTTCATCAGCATCGACGGCAGCGTGCAGACGTAATCCGAATTGCGCAGGATTTCCGGCACCAGCATGAATTTTTCGACCGACAGCACCACGCTGCGGCGGCGCCCCTGGTTTTCGAGGGTTTCGTCGATGTAGCCGCGGAGCCGGCCGCCGATCTCGGTGACCAGCACGTGCTGCAGCGCACAGTAGGCGTCCAGATCGAGCGGGCCGCTGCCGCGCGGGTGGCCCTTGCGCTGCGCCATCACGAAGCGGCCGTGGATCAGCGGGCGGGTCTTCATCGTCGGCGGCACCAGGCGTTCGGAGGCCAGCAGCAGGTCGACCTCGCCCTGTTCCATCTGCGCGCCGATCAGTTCCACATCCGGCACGCGGAAGGCGATGCGTATCCCCGGGCCGGCGTGGGCGGCGAGTTTCTCGATCAGCGGCAGGCCGATCACGACCATCCCGGTGTCGTTGGCGGCGAGCTGGAAGGTGCGCACGTCGGTGAAGGGGTCGAAGCTCGGCTTGTGCTGGACGACCGACTCGAGATCCTTCAGCGCCGAATGCAGGGCCGGGCCGAGATCGAGCGCCCGGGCCGTGGGCGTCATGCCGCGGCCGGTTTCGGCGGGCAGCAGCAGCGGGTCGCCGAACAGCTGGCGCAGCCGCGCGAGCTGGGCCGACAGCGCCGGCTGGCTGACATGCAGGCGCTTGGCGGCGCGGGTCACGTTGCATTCGGCGAGCAGGGCATCGAGCGAGACGAGGAGGTTCAGGTCGATCTGGCGCAGGTCCATGGTTTAATCCGCGTTGTTTATAGGTCTAATATTAACCATCGATTTCAAATATATGTCCGGCTTGCGTAGAGTGCAAGCTGTCAATCGCCTCAGCGCACTTTCCGACTGTTTCGGGTGGTGGCGGGGCGCCATCGAAAGGAGTGCAAATGGACATCGTAAAATGCCTGCGCGCGACGAACGAGTGCAGTGAGCTGAACGACCACGCCGCCAACGAGATCGAACGCCTGCGTGCCGAGAACGAGATTTTCCGTACGGCGCTGCAGTGCGCCGACGTCGCGATGGCCGGGGCGCCGATCTGGCACAGCCAGCACCGCGTCCTCAGCGAGGTGCTGATCAAGCTCAAGCAGGCCCT
>SSSX01000663.1 GCA_015657735.1 Zoogloeaceae bacterium | reverse complement strand
GCGCTGGTGCCGCTGTCGCTTTCGATGCTGCTCGTGGTCGTCGGTGTCTGGCAGGCACGCGATCTGAAAATCGGCGACATGGGGAGTGGCGTGCCGGAGCTGCGAGCCGATTCCCGCTACAACCGCGATGTGGATATGGTCACGTCCAACTTCGCCATCGGGGTGGACGTGCTTCAGGTGATCGTCGAGGCCAAGGGAGACGATTCGCCCTGCGTGCAGCGCGACATCGAGGAGAAAGTGGAGAAGCTCGATTTCCTGATGCGCCAGACCGAAGGCGTGGCCGGCGTGCGCAGCTTGGCCAGCTTCATCAGTGCGGTGACTCAGGACTTTGCCGAAGGCTGGATCAAGTGGCGGATGCTGCCCGAGACCGTCGAACAGATCGCGCAGGGGGTCGGCTTTGCGACCCGGCTGGGCAATGAATACCGGAACTCCACCTGCACCGCGATACCGGTATCGATCTACACCGTGGACCACCAGGCCACGACGATCAACCACATCGTCGACACGATCAAGGCGTTCAAGGCCGCCAACGACGACGACAAAGTGATCTTCCGTCTGGCGTCCGGAAACGTGGGCGTGATGGCGGCCACCAACGAGGTGGTGGAGCGCTCCGACAAGTGGGTCAATTTCACCCTCTTCGTCGCGGTGGCGATCCTGTGCTTTGCCACCTTCCGTTCCGTGCCGGTGACCCTGTGCATCATTTTGCCGCTCGGGCTGGTGACCCTGCTGTGCAACGCGATCATGGCCAGGATGGGCATCGGCGTGAAGGTCAATACCCTTCCGGTGATCGCCATCAGCGTCGGCGTTGGGGTGGATTACGGCATCTATCTCTTCGAGCGGATCAAGCACGAGATGCGGGAGCGCAACCGCAGTCTCCAGGAGGCCTTCGTCGAGGCCCTCAAGCAGCGCGGTACGGCGTCGCTCTTCACGGCCGTCACGATGACGCTGTCGGTGATGACCTGGGCTTTTTCCGACCTCAAGTTTCAGGCGGACATGGGAATTTTGCTGGGCTTCATGTTCCTGGTGAACGTCTTTGGTGCGCTTCTCATTCTTCCTGCCCTCGCCGCATATCTGGTCAAGGAGCACTGAGCGTTGCACGTTCCTGCGAGCCGTACTTTCAAATCGGATGGTGAAAACATGCCTGTTGAACATCAGAAACTATTTATCGATGGCGGCTGGGTCAAGCCCGCCGCCTCCCGGATGATCCAGATCTTCGGCGCGTCCTCCGAGGCGCTGGTCGGCTGCGTGCCCGAAGGCAGCCCCGCCGACATCGACGCGGCCGTCGCCGCGGCCCGGCGGGCGCTGACGGCCTCGGCCTGGGCGACCTACAGTCCGGCCGAACGGGCGGCGGCCATCGGCCGCTTCGCCGACGCGGTCGACAAGCGCGCCCCCGCCATCGCCCAGGCCGTGAGCACGCAGAACGGCATGCCCATCGTGGTAGCCGAACAGCTGGAATGCGGCTTCGTCGTTGGCATGCTGCGCTACTACGCG
>SSSX01000662.1 GCA_015657735.1 Zoogloeaceae bacterium | reverse complement strand
GGGCAGGACTACCCCGGCATGGTGCCGGCGCCGGATGGCGCGGTCGACGGCGTGCTCTACCTCGACCTGCCCGACGCCGCCTGGCCGCGGCTGGACGCCTTCGAAGGCGACGAGTACCACCGCCAGCGCGTCGAGGTGCAGCTCGCCGACGGGCGCCGGCTGACCGCCTGGAGCTACGTCTTCAAGCCGCAGTACGCCGCCCGCCTGACCGCCGGCGAGTGGGATTTCGGGCGCTTCCTGGAGACCGGCAAGGCCCGCTTCGAAGCCCGCTACCTGGGCTTCGCGACGCTGCCGCCAGCGTGAAAACGGCGAACCGCGGGTCGCCGTGCGCCGCGGACGCGGCTCAGACCAGCGCGTCCTTCTCCTCGCCGCCCAGCACCTCGAGCAGCGCCGGGATCAGTCGCGCCAGCTCGCCGCTCATCAGCGCGAAGTCGGCTTCCATCTGCATGTCGGCGGCGTCGGCCTGACGCTCGGCCTCTTCCTTGATCACGTCGAGGAAGGCGACGCGCTTGATTTCCATCTTCTCGGTGAGGATGAAGCTGATGCGGTCGTCGAAGGTCAGCGCCAGGCGCGTCGGCAGCTTGCCGGCGGCCAGGTGGTCCTGCACGTCCTTGCCGTCGAGGGCGTGGCGCACGTAGCGCACCGCGGCCTTCTCGTCGGTGACGGCGCGCAGTTCGCAGTCGAGGTCGATCGTGAAGTTGCCGGCAGCCTCGTTGGCGGCCAGCCAGCCGGTCATCACCGACACCGGCGAGAGCGTGGTGCGGACCATCTTCACCGGCAGCTCGTCGAGGCTGTCGCGCAGCGCGTCGAGGACTTCCTCGGCGCGGGCCGGGCTGGCGGCGTCGATGACCAGCCAGCCGCCGACCGGGTCGATCCACGCAAACACGCGGCGGCGGCGCGTGAAGGCGCGCGGCAGGAGTTCCTGCAGCACCGCTTCCTTGATCTCCTTCATCTGCTTGCGGCCGGGCTTGAAGCCCTGCTGGGCTTCGATGGCCTCGGCCTTGTCGGCGGCGACTTCATTGACCACCGACGAAGGCAGCAGCTTCTGCTCGACGCCCAGCGACACCAGGAACTGCCCCTTCACCGCCAGCACGTAGCGGTCGTCCTTGGTCGGCGAGCTCCAGCCGCGGCTCGCCATGTCCTGGCTGCCGCAGGGCTGGAAGGGGCGGTCGGCGAGCTTTTCCTGCAGCGTGTCGGCGCTGAGCGCCCAGTTTTCGGGGAGGCGGTAGATCTGGAGATTGCGGAACCACATGGCGGGGAGACGTCCGTGCTGATGGAAAAGAGGCGGCATTGTAGCCGCGTGCTGCGGCGCGGGAAGCGGCGCGTGCAGGCGCCGGCGGTCACTCTTCGCCGCATCCTCCCCAGCGATCCCTGAACACCACCGATTCGAGCGGCTGGCGGCGGGCCCAGTCGTGCAGCTCGAGCATCGGCTTGGGGTAGAACTCGTCCACGTGGCCGATGCACAGGATCGCCACCGGGCGCGCGCCGGCCGGCATCGCGAGCAGCGCGGCGAGTTCGGCCGGCTCGAAGATCGACACCCAGCCGAGGCCGATGCCTTCGGCGCGGGCGGCCAGCCACATGTTCTGGATCGCGCAGGCGGTGGACGCCAGATCCATCTCGGGCAGCGTGCGGCGGCCGAAGACGTGGCCTTCGCGTCCGTCGGCCAGCGCCACCACGAGCACCTCGCCGGCGTCGAGCAGGCCCTCGACCTTCAGGCGCATGAAGTCGTCCTCGCGCTCGCCGAGCGCCCGCGCGGTGGCCCGGCGTTCGGTTTCGACGAGGGCGTGCATCCGTTCGCGCAGTGTGCGGTCGGCGATGCGGATGAAGCGCCAGGGCTGCATGAAGCCGACGCTCGGGGCGTGGTGGGCCGCCCACAGCAGGCGTTCGAGCACCTCCGGCGCCACCGGGTCGGGGCGGAAGTGGCGCATGTCGCGCCGTTCGGCAATGACGCGATAGACGGCCGAACGCTCGGCGTCCGGGTAGCGGTGGGGATTGCGGTCGGGCATGGTCGGCGGGGATCGGCGGGCGGAGGTCGCAGTGTACCCCGCGTCCGCGCCGGCCGGCGGCGTCAGTTGTTGCCGCCCCAGCGGGCCCGCTCGCGGGCGAGGCGTTCCTGCAGGCGGCGGTTTTCCTCTTCTTCGGCCTGGCGTTCGCGGGCTTCCTTCTGCTGTCTGTCCCACTCGGCCTTCTGGCGGGCGGCGTCCTCGGCGCGCTGCAGATCGGCCGACACCTGGTTGGCGTAGCGCTGGCGCTCGGCGAGGGCCTGCTCGTGGCGGCGTTCCTCGTCGCGGCGGGCCTGCTCGCGGCGCCGTTCGGCTTCGCTCTGGCGGTAGTCGTCGCGCTGGCGGGCCTCGGCGGCGTGCTGCTCGGCGATCTCCTGCTCGGACAGGGTGCCGTAGGTCTGGCGTCGCTCTGCCGCCGCGGCGCGTTCCATCGCCGCGTCGGCGCCGCCGGTGACCTGGCGGAAGGCGAACACCGAGATGAAAATCTGGATCAGCATGCCGACGATCATCAGGGCGCCGATGATGCTCAGCATGATGCGCAGCGGCGAGCGTTGCCCGAGCGCCTTGATCTCGACCTCGACCGGCCGCGGGCCGTCGCTGACCACCCCGCCCGGCGGCGGCGGGGTGGGGATCAGACTGGCGTCGTAGGCGGCGCGCCGGCCTGGATCGGACAGGATCCAGTAGGCTTCCCTGACGGCCTTGATCTTGTTGTCGGCGTCGTCCTGGCCAAGGCCGTGGGTGCCGGACTGGTAATGCGCGATCAGCCGGCGCTGCGCGGCGTGGAGGTCGGCTTCGGTGGCGGTG
>SSSX01000093.1 GCA_015657735.1 Zoogloeaceae bacterium | reverse complement strand
GAATGGAAAACCTCGAACTGGCCGGACAGCACGTCGACCGCGCCGACCAGCAGGCGCGGCGAGGCGGGCTTGACCAGCGCCGGCAGGCGGGCGAATTCGACATGGCGGGCGATCACCTCGGCGAGGTATTTCTGGCCGGTGGGCGGCAGTTGGTAGGGGCTGATTTCGGGCAGCGCCAGCCAGGCCGAACTGCGCTGCAGCCAGACCAGGAACTGGTTGCTGACGGCGTCGGGCAACTGCTGCGCCGCCATCTCCTGCCAGAAGGATTCGAGCAGCGTGGCGCCCAGCGCCGGTTTGTCCTGGAGCAGGCCGAACCAGGCCACCGCCGCGCACAGGGCGCCGCCCGAGGTGCCGGACAGCCCGCTAACCCGGTGGTGCTGCGGGTCGATGCCGCCGAGCAGGGCCTGCAGCACGCCGCCGGTGAAGGCGGTGTGGCTGCCGCCGCCCTGGCAGGCGATGGCGACGGTGCGCGGGTTGGCGGGCGGGGCGCCGGCACCTGCCTGGCCGGCTTTGCGGTGGGGCGATGGCTTGGCCGTCGAGCGGCGGGTCGGTGGGCTTTTTTGCGGATTTTTGGGCGGGTGAGTCATGGTGAATTTCCGGGTTCGGGCAAGTGCCCAGTTTGCCACGATTTCCGTCCGGGTGATGACGTTGGCAAGCCGCTGCCTCAGCCGAGCGGCACCATGCGGCCGACGTGCTTGGCGAGCAGCCGGTAGGCGTCGCGGTCGAAAGGCGGCTGGGCGGCTTCGCGCAGGGCCTGCAGTTCCTCGTCGGAACGGGCCGTGCCGAGGTAGCGCCAGGCGTCGATCAGGTGGGCTTCGTCGCGCTCGCGGATCAGGGCTGGGCCGGCAAAGGGCCAGGCCACCAGCTTTTGCGCGGCGAACGCCGTCATCAACCGCGTGGTGTGCCGGGCCAGCGTCTCGCGGCCGATGCAGGCGCCCTTGCAGCGCTTGACCTGGTAGCCGAAGCAGGGCTTGCCGGGGCTGGCTTTCTCGAGGCCGGTCAGGATGTCGCACAGGTGGTAGGACTGGGCCAGGGCGCGCAGCACCTCGTTGGCTTCGCGGGCATGCTTGAACAGCCCGTAGCAGGAGGTCCGCAGGCCGAAATCGACTTCGCTGGCCAGGACCAGCTGCGGCCGCAGCCAGCCTTCGCCCTCGTCGACCAGGGTCCAGGTGCACAACTCGTCGTTGCGCCGCAG
>SSSX01000661.1 GCA_015657735.1 Zoogloeaceae bacterium | reverse complement strand
CGCGACCCGATTTCGAGTGGGTCGGCGCCTCCTGCCACGAACGCCCGGAACTCGAAAAAGCCGCCGCCCTCGGCCTCGACTACGCGCTGCTCGGCGCCGTCCGGCCGACCCTCAGCCACCCGGAGCGCGAGGCGCTGGGCTGGGCGCGTTTCGGGGAACGGATCGACCGCCTGCCGCTGCCGGTCCTGGCGCTGGGCGGCCTGTCGGCCGGCGACATGACGACCGCCCGCGCCGCCGGCGCCCACGGCATCGCCGCGATCCGCTCGGTCTGGCAGGCCTGAGCCGCGACGCTCAGTGCGGCGGCGGCCGCAGGGGGTCGGATTGGTCGTCGAGCGGCGTTTCGCCGGCCACGCGGTATTCATCCGCCGCCCACGCACCCAGGTCGATCAGACGACAGCGCTCGGAGCAGAACGGACGATGGGGGCTTTGCGGCCCCCATTCGACGGCGGCGCCGCAAGTCGGGCATTTGACAACGCGAGGCGTATCCGGCGAGGTCATCTCAGATGATTCCAGCAAAAAATATCAAGAATGGTCATAAACGCCAGCCACACGCCTTCGACTGCCGTGCGAGCGACGAGCTGACCTGTACATTCAGGCAGCGCCTGCCGATTATCATTTGAGCCTCCACCGCGTGTCCACGATCTTCATCGCCTGCGCAGCTCCTTCCGGCAAGGCGCTCTGATCCGGCATGGCAGCAAGATTGACGATACAAAATACTGTACTATATTTTGTACATACCACTTGATCGGAGCCTGCCATGGCCTTTTCAGTCAATGACGTGATCCCGCTCTCCCAGGCCCGGGCCAACTTGTCGGAGCTGGCCGACCAGGTCAAAGCCGGCGCCGAGAAGATCATCACCAAGAACGGCGAGAGCTACGTCGCACTGATCGACGCGCAGCGACTCGACCACTACCACCGCCTCGAGCGGGCGCACATCCATCTTCAACTGCTGGACGAAGCAGGCAAAGGACTGGACGACGTCGCAGCGGGGCGCGTTACCGATGCGATGCCAGCTCTGCAGGCCATCAAACGTCGCCGCGCACTCAAGACGAACGGATGAGCAATGCCGGCCGAGCAGCACGTCATCAAATTCACCAGCAACTTTGAGCGCAATCTCGACGAAATCGAACGCTTCCTTGAAGACAACGAAGCGACACATGCATTCGATCTGCTTCTTGAAGAACTGACTGACGCCGTCGTTCCGAACCTTGAACGCTTCCCCAGGATCGGCCGGGCGTTTCTTGATCGCCCCGCTTTATCCCTTGAAGCCCAGAACCGAATCGAGCGGCTACGTGTGCAGCTCCACGACATCGGTGACGACGCGGAGCTTCGAGAGTACATCTCGACACACTACCTCGTGCTCTACGCAGTCATCGGGACGACGATTTATCTGCTATCGATCCGGCACCATCGTCAGCTTTCGTTCGACTTTGCCTATCTCTGGTAGTCGACTCACTGACGGCTTTACACCACGGCAGGGCGCCTGGTGAATCCACGACGACGAATGAAAAGCCGCAGCGCCTGAGTCGCACTTCGCCAAACCATCACCGAGCGCAGCGGCGGGTCGGTCAGCTGGCGTGGGAGATCAGGTTGCCGAGTCCGCTGAGGCCGGGCGCGGTGAGCGGGCCGGTCAGACCCTTGCCCAGTTCGCGGTCGGCCGCCGCCGGGTCGAGCAGGCGCACCGCCACGCCGACCGCCAGGATGTCGATCATCAGCAGATGCAGGATGCGCGACACCATCGAGATGTAGCTGTTGCCTTCCTCCGCGTGGTCCACCGCCAGCGCCACGGTGGCCTTGGCGGCCAGCGGCGAATTGCTGGTGGTGATGGCGATGACGCTGGCGCCGGCCGCCAGCGCGAGGTCCACCGCCTGCAGGATATCGGCCATCGCGCCGGAGCGCGACACCGCCACCACCACGTCGTCCTTGCCGAGCAGCTCGGCCGCCATCATCTGCAGGCGCGAATCGGAATAGGCCACCGTCGGGATGCGGAAGCGGAAGAACTTGTGCTGGCCGTCGATGGCCACCGCCGCCGAATTGCCCATGCCGTAGAACTCGATGCGCCGCGCCTTCTGCAGCACCGCGATGGCCTTCTCGACGGCTTCCGGGTCGAGGCTGTCGCGGAAGCGCAGGATCGCCGACACCGTGTTGTCGAGCACCTTCACCGACAGGTCGGGCGCCGAATCGCCGAGCCGCACCTGGCTGTGGCGCACCGGCACCGTGCCGCTGATCCCCGAGGCCAGCTTGCGCTTGAACTCGGCCAGGCCCTGGAAGCCCAGCGAGCGGCAGAAGCGGATCACCGTCGGCTGGCTGACTTCCGAATGGCGGGCGATCTCGACGATCGGCTCGTTGAGGAACATGCGCGGCTGGCTCAGCAGGAACTGCGCGACGCGCTGCTCGGCCGGGCTCAGGCTGGCCTTGGCGCGGCGGATGTTGCCGAGCATCGGACTCTCCGATTCGCCGCGCTGCAGATGGGCGCCGAGGATCGCCGCCACGCCGAGGAAGGCCGGATTGGTGGCGGTGATCACATAGGTCGGAATCTGCGCCAGATAGTCGGCGAAACGGCCCTTGCTCTCGAAGCGCTGGCGGAAGGCCGAGCGGTCGAAGACCTCGCCGAGCCGCGGCACGATGCCCGCGCCGATGTAGATGCCGCCCACCGCGCCCAGCGTCACCGCCACGTCGGCGGCCACCGTGCCGAGCATCGCGCAGAAACACTCCACCGCCTCGGCGCACAGGCCGGTGTCGCCGGACAGCACCGCCTGCACGATCTCCGGCGTGCTGCGGCTGGGCGCGTCGACGCCATTGCGCGCCGCCAGCGCGCGGTGGATCAGCTCCAGGCCGGGGCCGGACACCAGG
>SSSX01000660.1 GCA_015657735.1 Zoogloeaceae bacterium | reverse complement strand
GGGTGGCGTCGTAGAAATTGACGCGGCGCACGGCGAGCGGGTCGAGGCCCAGCGTGCGGGCGATGTCGTCGATCACCGATTCGATGGCGAACATGCCCTGGGGGCCGCCGAAGCCGCGGAAGGCGGTGTTGGACACCGTGTCGGTGCGGCAGCGCAGGCTGCGGATCGCCACCGCGTCGAGGTAGTAGGCGTTGTCGGCGTGGAAGATCGCGCGATCGTTGATCGGGCCGGACAGGTCGGCCGAAAAGCCGCAGCGCGACGCCAGTTGCAGGCGCAGGCCGTGGATGCGGCCGCTGGCGTCGAAGCCGGCCTCGTAGTCGATGAGGAAATCATGACGCTTGCCGGTGGCGCGCATGTCGTCGTCGCGGTCGAGGCGCAGTTTGACCGGCCGTCCGCTGCGCTGCGCCAGCACGGCGGCCAGGCAGGCCCACTGGGCGGCCTGGGATTCCTTGCCGCCGAAGGCGCCGCCCATGCGCGGGCACTCGCAGCTGACCTGATGCATGCGCCAGCCGAGGGCGTGGGCGACGGCGCGCTGGATTTCGGTGGGGTGCTGGGTGGCGCTGATCAGGTGCAGCGTGGCGTCCTCGCGCGGGATCGCAAGCGACACCTGGCCTTCGAGGTAGAAGTGTTCCTGCCCGCCGAGGCGCAGGCGGCCGGCGAGGCGCTGCGGCGCGGCGGCCAGCGCGGCGGCGACGTCGCCGCGGACCAGTTCGACCGGCGGCAGCACCCAGGCTCCGGCGGCCAGCGCGTCGTCGACGGTGAGCCGGGCCGGCAACGGCTCGATGACGATCCGCGCCAGGCGGGCGGCGGCGCGGGCCTGCTCGCGGGTGTCGGCGGCCACTGCGAAAACCGGCTGGCCGTGGAACAGCACTTCGCCGTCGGCGAGGATCGGGTCGTCGTGCACCACCGGGCCGCAGTCGTTGCGCCCCGGGATGTCGGCGGCGACGATCACCGCGCGCACGCCGGGGGCGGCGCGGACGGCGTCGAGGTCGAGGGCGACGAGGCGGCCGCGGGCCACCGCCGACAGGCCGGGGGCGGCGTGCAGCGTGCCGGCCGGTTCGGGCAGGTCGTCGGTGTAGGCCGCGCTGCCGCCGACGTGGAGGTGGGCGCTTTCGTGCGGCAGGGGCTGGCCGACCGGCGGCGGGACGCGGTTCATTCCAGCGCCTCCAGGTCGGTGAG
>SSSX01000659.1 GCA_015657735.1 Zoogloeaceae bacterium | reverse complement strand
ACTCGGGCGGCGTCCATTGCCTCAAGTACGGCCTGACCATCCACAACCTGCTCCAGGTGCGCGGCGTGACGATCGCCGGCGAGATCGTCGAGTTCGGCGGCCTGGCGCTGGATGCGGCCGGCTACGACATGCTGCCGCTGATCACCGGTTCGGAGGGCATGCTGGCGGTGGTCACCGAGGTCACCGTCAAGCTGACGCCCAAGCCGCAGCTCGCCCAGTGCGTGCTGGCGGCCTTCGACGACGTGGTCAAGGCCGGCGACGCGGTGGCGGCAATCATCGCCGCCGGCATCATTCCGGCCGGTCTCGAGATGATGGATCAGCCGGCGACGGCGGCGGTCGAGGAGTTCGTCCGCGCCGGCTATCCCCTCGACGCCGAGGCGATCCTGTTGTGCGAATCCGACGGCACGCCGGAGGAGGTGGCCGAAGAGATCGACCGCGTCCGCGCCATTCTCGCCGCCAGCGGCGCCACCGAGGTGCGCGTGTCCCGCGACGAGGCCGAGCGGCTGCGCTTGTGGGCTGGACGCAAGGCGGCCTTCCCGGCAGCCGGGCGGATTTCGCCGGATTATTACTGCATGGACGGCACGATCCCCAGAAAGCGCCTCGGCGAAATGCTGCGGGCGATCCAGCAGATGGAAAGGAAATACGCGATGCGCTGCATCAACGTCTTCCATGCCGGCGACGGCAACCTGCATCCGCTGATCCTCTTCGATGCCAACCAGCCCGGCGACCAGCACACCGCCGAGGCTTTCGGCGCCGAGATCCTCGAACTGTCGGTGGCGCTCGGCGGGACGATCACCGGCGAGCACGGGGTCGGCATCGAGAAGATCAACCAGATGTGCAGCCAGTTCGCGACACCGGAGATCAACGCGTTCCATCGCGTCAAGGCGGCCTTCGATCCAGACGGGCTGCTCAATCCGGGCAAGGCGATCCCGACCCTCAACCGCTGCGCCGAGTACGGTCGCGAGCGGATGGGCGCCGGCGTGACCCAGGCCCACCCCGAATTGCCGCGCTTCTGATGGAGACGCTTTCCGAAGGATGGCTGCAGTTCCTGTTCGTCGCCGTGCCGGTGCTGTCGCTGATCGGCACGTGGATGGGGCTGCGCAGCGCGGGCCGGCTGACCCGGCGGCAAAAGGACGAGGGAGATCACGTTGAACGATCAGATTCGAAGCTGGACTGAATGCGTCCGCGCGGCCGCGGCCGGCCGCCGGGCATTGCGCATCCGCGGTGGCGGCACCAAGGATTTCTATGGCCGGCCGACGGTCGGCGCGCTGCTCGACACGACGGCCTACCACGGGATCGTCAACTACGAGCCGAGCGAGCTGGTGGTGACGGTGCGCGCCGGCACCCGGCTGGCCGACCTGGAAGCGACGCTGGCGGCGCAGCACCAGATGCTCGCCTTCGAGCCCCCGCATTTCGGCGCCGGCGGCACCGTCGGGGGCTGCGTGGCCGCCGGGCTGGCCGGCCCGCGGCGGGCGGCGGTGGGCGGCGTGCGGGATTTCATCCTCGGCGCGAAGATCATCGACGGGCGCGGCGAGTTGCTGCGCTTTGGCGGCGAAGTGATGAAGAACGTTGCCGGCTACGACGTGTCGCGGGTGCTCGCCGGCAGCCTCGGCACCCTCGGCCTGATCGCCGAAGTGTCGCTCAAGGTGCTGCCGCGGCCGGTTGCCGAGGCCACGCTGCGCTTCGCGATGGACGAGGCGGCGGCCCTGCACCGGCTCAACGAATGGGGCGGCCAGCCGCTGCCGGTGTCGGCCAGCGCCTGGCGCGGCGGGGTGCTCGACGTGCGCCTGTCGGGCGCGTCGGCAGCCGTCGCGGCGGCGGTCGCACGGCTCGGCGGCGAGCGCCTCGCCGACGACGTGGCCGGCGCCCTGTGGCCGGCGCTGCGCGATCAGCGCGATCCCTTCTTCGACGGCGATCTGCCGTTGTGGCGCCTGTCGCTGCCGAGCGACGCGCTGGCCGTCGAGCTGGAGGGCGCGCAGCTGGTGGAGTGGGGCGGCGCCCAGCGCTGGCTGCGCTCCGAACTGCCACCGGCGGAGATTCGTGCCCAGGCCGCGGCGCTCGGCGGTCATGCGACCTTGTTTCGCGGCGCATCGCCCAACGGCGCAGTCTTCCATCCGCTGCCGGCGCCGATGCTGGCCCTGCAGCGGCAGCTCAAAACCGCGTTCGACCCGGCCGGCATCTTCAATCCCGGCCGGCTGTACGAGGGCCTGTAAGCCATGCAGACCAATCTCGCCGATTTCATCCGCGATACCCCGGAAGGCCGCGAGGCCGAGGAAATCCTGCGCAAGTGCGTCCACTGCGGTTTTTGCACCGCCACCTGTCCGACCTACCAGTTGCTCGGCGACGAGCTGGACGGCCCGCGCGGACGGATCTACCTGATCAAGCAGGTGCTCGAAGGCCAGCCCGCCACCGAAAAGACCCGCCTGCACCTGGACCGCTGCCTGACCTGCCGCTCCTGCGAGTCGACCTGTCCGTCCGGCGTGCAGTACGGCCGGCTGGCCGACATCGGGCGCCACGTGGTCGAACAGCAGGTGCCGCGCACCGGCGTCGACCGCCTGACCCGCGCGGCGCTGCGCGAGTTCGTGCCGCGCGGCAAACTGTTCGGTGCGGCACTGGGCGTCGGCCGGCTGCTCAGGCCGCTGTTGCCGCGCGCGCTCGCCGACAAGGTGGCGCCCGCCGAAGCGGCGGGGCCGTGGCCGGCGCCGCGGCATGCGCGGCGGATGATCGCGCTGTCCGGCTGCGTCCAGCCGGCCATGCGCCCGGCGATCAACGCGGCGACCGCGCGGGTGCTCGACCGCCTCGGCATCTCGCTGCTCGAAGAAGCCCGGGCCGGGTGCTGCGGGGCGGTCAGGTTCCACCTCCACGACCAGCACGGCGGGCGCGACGACGCACGGCGCAACATCGATGCGTGGTGGCCGGCGGTCGCCGGCGGCGAGGTCGAGGCGATCGTCGTCACCGCCTCGGGCTGCGGCGTGCAGGTCAGGGACTACGGCCACCTGCTCAAGGACGACCCGGCCTACGCCGTCAAAGCTGCCAGGATCGCCGCCATCAGCCGCGACGTCGCGGAAGTCGTCGCCGCCGAGGCGGACACGCTGAAAGCGCTGCTGGCCGGCGGCACCGGTCCGCGCCGGCGGATCGCCTTTCACGCGCCGTGCAGCCTGCAGCATGGACTGAAGATCCGCGGCACCGTCGAGGGCCTGCTGACGGCGGCCGGTTTCGAGCTCACGCCGGTGCGCGACGCGCACTTGTGCTGCGGTTCGGCCGGCACCTATTCATTGCTGCAGCCCGAACTGTCGGGCCGTCTGCGCGACGACAAGCTGGCGGCCTTGCAGGATGGCGGCGCACAGTGCATTGTGTCGGCAAATGTCGGTTGCATCGAACACCTTGCCGCCGGAGCGCGTCTGCCGATACGACATTGGATTGAACTGATCGATGAAAAAGTCACACAAACGGCCTGAAAGACGGATGGGGCCTTTAGTACTAAAGGTATAAACGGTTAAACTTCGTGAATCTCATTTTTCCTGTCTGCGAGACGGAGCAATTCTGTGAGTGGCTGCGGCGTTTTCCCTTGTCCGGATGTCGTTTCCGGGGCTGTCGTCCGGCACCGCGCGGTGCCGTCGCCTCGCCTGCCTGGTTGAGCTGCTGAAGCCATGCTGAATCCAACCCTGTCGTCGCCCGATTCGGTCAGCGCCAAAAAGCGCTACCAGGCCGAGGCCTGCGTCGCCAAACACACCGGCGACCGCACCGAGCAGCAGGATCGCGCTGCGGTCTTCGCCCACCCGACCCGCAAGGGAACCCTGATGGCCGTGCTCGCCGACGGCATGGGCGGACACTCGGGCGGAGCGATGGCGGCCGAACAGGTCATCCTCAAGGCCAAACAGAACTTCGAAGCCTTCGCGCCGGCCTCCGAGAGCGCCCCCGACCTGCTGCGCAGCATCGTCGACGAGGCTCACATCGTCATCAAGCTGACCCGCTTCACCAGCGAGCAGGATCCGCACAGCACGGCCGTCGTCTTCATGATGCAGCCGGACCGCGCCGACTGGGCGCACTGCGGCGATTCGCGTTTCTATCATTTCCGGCGCGGCGAACTGGTTACCCGCAGCGTCGATCATTCCCTCGTCGAAGAACTGGTCCGCAAGGGCCGGCTGGATGCCGAGGGCGCGCTGCGCCACCCCAACCGCAACGTGCTGCTGTCGTGCCTGGGCTCCGAGCGGGAGCCGCGCGTCGATGTCGGCCACGTGTCGCCGCTGGTCGGCGGCGACGCCTTTCTGCTGTGTTCGGACGGGCTGTGGGCCTACATTTCCGAAGAGGAAATGGGCAAGATCCTGGCCACCCACTCGCCTCGCGACGCCGCTTCGGCGCTCATCGAACTGGCCCGCCAGCGGGCCCGGGGCGGTGGCGACAACATCTCCCTCGCCGTCGTCAAGCTGGTCGAGGTGGCGCCCAAGCCGCCACGTAGCGATTTCCCGCGGCTCGGCGGCTGAGTCCCGCCGCGCCCGGCGGGTTGCCGCGAACGTCGTCAGCCGCTAACGGGTTTTCAGCCAGTTGCGGCGCCAGAACGAAGCGGCCATCAAGGCTGCCACGCCCAGCATCATCCCCATTGCAATCCAGAAACCGTCGCGCTCGTCGAGGAGCGGCATGGTCCGGAAGTTCATGCCGAAGATGCCGGCGATCAGCGTGGCCGGCATGAACAGCGTGGTCAGCACGGTGAGGATGCGCACCTCGGTGTTGAGCCGGTTGCTGACGCTGGACAGGTAGATGTCCAGCAGATCGGCGAGCAGGTCGCGCACCGACTCCAGCGATTCGAGGACATGCACGGTGTGGTCGTAGATGTCGCGCAGATAAAGGCGGGTGTCGGCGGTGAAGAAACCGTTGTCGGCACGGGCCAGGGTGTTGAGGATTTCCCGCAGCGGCCACACCGCGCGACGCAGGATCAGCGCCTCGTGCTTGACCCGGTTGATTTCGGCAAGCAGGGCCGGGTTGGGCCGGTTCAGCGCTTCGTCTTCGAGGTCCTCGGCCATATCGCCAAGGTTGTCGAGCATCACGAAGTAGCGGTCCACCAGCGTATCGAGAATGGCGTAGGCGAGGTAGTCGGCGCCATGGGCGCGCATCGCGCCGTGCTCGGCCCGCAGGCGTTCGCGCACCGCCTCGAAGGTGCCGCTGGCGCGCTCCTGAAAAGTCAGGACGAAGTCGCGACCGAGGACGATGCTGACCTGATCGGAGGCCAGGCTGCGGCTGTCGCTGTCGAAATCGAAACAGCGCGCGACGATGAACAGGTAGTCCGCGTACTCGTCGCTTTTCGGCCGCTGCTGGGTGTTGAGCACGTCTTCCTGGACCAGCGGGTGGAGCTTGAAACGGCGGCCGATCTCGGCCATCACCGCCGGGTCGTGCAGGCCATAGACGTTGAGCCACAACTTCTCGCGCGTCGGCTGGTAGCCGCGGGAGGCCTCGATGTCGTCGAAGCGCGTTTCGGTGAGGCCATGAGCGTCGAACTCGATCAGCGTGATGCTGGGGCGCTCCGTTTTGATTTCACCGATATGCACCAGCGACCCTGGGGGTAACCCTAACTTTCGGGTTGGGCGCGTACGTTTCTTGTTAGACTTTCGCATCTTGATCCTGGTCAATGGGCGAACTTGTTTTTGCCCGGCAGGTGTCCATGACATTCCCCGGGCTTGCTCGGGAAGCAAGATTCCCATCGTTTGCGATGCCCTCTCGCGACGATAGCAGAATTCCAACTACCCATAAGAAGGAGGTTCCATGCCTCTGGTCATCGGTGTGACCAAAGAGTTTACGCCGGGCGAGCGCCGTGTTGCGCTGGTTCCGGACGTAGCCAAAAAATATCAGGGGCTTGGCGCAGCGTTGCTGCTCCAGGCCGGTGCCGGTGCATCGGCGTATTTCCGCGACGAGGATTACGGCGCGTCGGAGCAGGCGGCCGATGCGTCGACCGTGCTGCAGAAAGCCGACGTCGTGCTGCAGGTCCAGCCCTTGTCGCTCGACGACCTGGCGCAGCTCAAGTCCGGCGCGGTGCTGGTCGGTCTGCAGCAGCCGTGGTCGAGCAAGGAGCGCATCGAGGTGCTCAAGCAGAAGAACATCACCTGCTTCGCCCTCGAACTGCTGCCCCGCATTTCCCGTGCCCAGAGCATGGACGTGCTGTCCAGCCAGGCTGCGGTGGCCGGCTACGAGTGCGCGCTGATCGCCGCCGATCACTCGCCGAAGTTCTTCCCGATGATGACCTACGCGGCCGGCACGATCCGTCCGGCCAAGGTGCTGGTGATCGGTGCCGGCGT
>SSSX01000658.1 GCA_015657735.1 Zoogloeaceae bacterium | reverse complement strand
GAGCCCCGACGGCAGCCGCGTCGCCACCGGCAGCTGGGACGCCGGCGTGCGCGTCTGGAACGCCGCCGACGGCAGCCCGGCCGGCCCGCCCCTCACCGGCCACGACGCCTGGATCGCCGCGCTGGCGTGGAGCCCGGACGGCCGTTCGCTGGTGTCGGCCAGCGCCGACCGCAGCCTGCGCCACTGGAACGTCAGCGCTGGCGCCCAATTCGGGCAGCCGATCGGCCGCCCGCTGTCCGGCCACGACAACTGGGTGCTGGCGGCAGCCTTCAGCCCCGACGGCCGGCTGATCGTCTCGGGCAGCGCCGACACCACCGTGCGCCGCTGGGACGCCGCCAGCGGCGAGCCGGTCGGCCGGCCGCTCGACGGCCATCGGCGCTGGGTGACCAGCGTCCATCTCAGCCCCGACGGCCGCCACATCGTCTCCGCCAGCTGGGACCGCACGCTGCGCCTGTGGCGCGCCGACAGCGGGGTGCCGGTCGGCCGCGCCCTCGACGGCCACGCCGAGCCGGTGCAGCGCGTCGCCTTCCGCCCGAGCGGCCAGCTGATCCACTCCGCCGACCGCAGCGGCGCCCTGCACCTGTGGGCGGCGCCGGTCCGCTGGCCCGCCATGCTGTGCTCCAAACTGACCCGCAACATGAGCCCCGGCCAGTGGACCCGCTGGGTGTCGAAGGACATCGACTACCTCGAACAATGCCCCGGCCTGCCGCAAGGCGGCGACCGCGAGGCCGACTGAAACCGCCGCCCCGCCGAAGGACACCGACGCCATGCCCGCCAGTTCCGCCCTCGACCGCCGCGCCGCCATCGGCGCCGCCTGCCGCCGCGACGAAGCGGACTGCGTCGCCGCCCTCGCCGGCGACTTGCGCGCCGCCGCCCCCGACCGCGACGCCGTCGCCGCGCACGCCCGCGCGCTGATCGTCGCCGTCCGCCGCGAGCGCCACGGCGCCAGCGGCGTCGACAACCTGATGCACGAATTCTCGCTGTCCAGCCACGAAGGCATCGCCCTGATGTGCCTCGCCGAAGCCCTGCTGCGCATCCCCGACACCGCGACGATGGACCGCCTGATCCGCGACAAGATCGGCGCGGGCGACTGGCGCGCCCACCTCGGGCACAGCCACTCGCTGTTCGTCAATGCCGCCACCTGGGGCCTGCTGATCACCGGCAAGCTGGTCGCCACCCACAGCGAAGGCGCCCTCGGCGGCCACCTCGGCCGCCTCGTCGCCCGTGGCGGCGAACCCTTGATCCGGCGCGGCGTCGAGTTCGCGATGAGCCTGCTCGGGCAGCAGTTCGTGATGGGCCAGAGCATCGCCGCGGCCCTCGCCCGCAGCGAGGAAAACGTCGCCCGCGGCTACACCCACTCCTTCGACATGCTCGGCGAGGCCGCCACCACCGACGCCGACGCCGAACGCTACTTCGGCGCCTACGCGGCGGCGATCGGCGCCATCGGCGAGGCCAGCGACGGCCTCGGCGTGGTGCACGGCCCGGGCATCTCGATCAAGCTGTCGGCGCTCCACCCGCGCTACCGCCGCGCCCAGCGCCAGCGGGTGCTCGACGAGCTCTACCCGCGCCTGCTCGCGCTGACCCGCCTCGCGCGGGATGCCGACATCGGCGTG
>SSSX01000657.1 GCA_015657735.1 Zoogloeaceae bacterium | reverse complement strand
GTAGAGGCCGCCGGCGAAGCTCTCGAATTCGTTGCTCTTGCGGATCAGGCGCTGGCCCTCGTCGATCCACGCGCCGTCGTCGGGGGTGCCGGCGGTGGTGGTCGGCTTGGCGATGGTGATGCCGCCCTGGGCGGCGGTGGGCGCGCCGTACACGCGTTTTTTCTCCCACGCGAAATCGACGCCGGCCTGGGCGTGGTGCTGCATGCCCCAGGCTTCGAACTTGCTGGACAGATCGCTTTGGGCGAGCAGGTTTTCGTAGCTCTGCAGTTTCGGCTGGAAGCCGCGGGTGAGCACGGTGGCGCCGCTGAAGGTGTCGAGGCTGGCGGCCACGCCGCCCGGCTGCAGGCCGGCGGCGGCGAGGCGGATGGTGCTGGCGCGCTGGTCGCGGCTGAAGTCGCCCTTGCGCACCTTGGTGACGAGTTCGGTGTCGTCCGAGAAGCGGTGGGTGTGCATCAGCGTGCCGTAGCTGGCGGTGCCGTCGTTGCGGTCGCTCGCCATGCCGTAGTAGTTCTTCGGGTCGACCGGCAGCATGGTGGTGGCGGAGACCGGCGCGCCGGCGTACTTGCGGATCCACGGCAGGCCGTAGTTGATGCCGTTGTTGTTCTCGAGGTGGAACAGGCCGACTTCGAATTCGTCGCGGGTGCCGATGCCCCAGCGGTAGTCGGCGGCCACGCCCTGCTTGTCGAGGCTGGTGCCGGCGCCGTTGTTGTCGGCCTTGGTGCGCATGACGTTGAGGCGCAGCGCGGCGTCGTCGCCGGTCTTGAAGTTGATGTCGGCGACGACGCGGTGGTAATTGTGGCTGCCGACGGTGACGTCGATCTGCTGTTCGTCGATCAGCCGGGCGCGCTTGTTGACCTGGTTCACCGCGCCGCCGGTCGAGCCGCGGCCGAACAGCATCGACGCCGAGCCGCGCAGCACTTCGACGCGGTCCATATTGAAGGTGTCGCGGTCGTAGAAGCCGGGGTCGCGCATGCCGTCGATGAAGATGTCGCCGGTGGTGTTGAGCGGGAAGCCGCGCAGGCGGATGTCTTCCTCGCCGCCCTCGGCGGCCAGGAAGGTGATGCCCGAGGTCATCTTGAGGGCTTCCTTGATGGTGTCGATCTTGCGGTCGTCCATCAGCTTTTCGGTGACGACGGTGATCGACTGCGGAATGTCGCGCAGTTCCTGCTTGCCCTTGCCGATGCGGGTGGTGGTGGTGCGCAGGCTGTCCCTGCCCTGCGGTTCGGCGTCGGCGGCGGCCTTGACGACCACCGGCTTGAGGGTGGTGGTGGCGTCGGCGTCAGCGCCGGTCTGCGCCCAGCCGCTCATCGAGGCGGCGAACATCAGCGCGCCGAGAGGCAGCGCGGCGGGGGCGGTGGACGGGATGGATTGGGGACGGGTGGCCGGCGCGGCGCGACGGCGGTTTTTGTTGTGTGCCAAAAGTGGCCTCCGGAGATGAATTCGCCCCGGCTGGGGCGTTGCGGTTCATGACCTGAGGCTGGCTG
>SSSX01000656.1 GCA_015657735.1 Zoogloeaceae bacterium | reverse complement strand
GGCCTGCGCTATTCCGACGACTACCAGCTGTTGTCGCGCGAGCCGGTGCACAGCCGCCTGCGCGTCGAACTCCTGTCCTACCCGCACACCCCGGTCGGCCGCGACGAAGCGGAAGCGACGCTGCGCGAGGCCCTCGAACTGCCGGCCGGCGCCAACCCGCGCACCGTCGAACTGGGCCGCAGCCTGCGCGCCGCCGCGCGCCGCCCGGACGACATCCCGGCCCTCGCCATCGACCACTTCCGGCGCAGCCGCCTGACCTACACCCTCGACCCCGCCCCGCTCGGCCGCGACGACGTGGACAGCTTCCTGTTCGACACCCGGCAAGGCTTCTGCGAGCACTTCGCCGCCGCCTTCGTCGTCACCATGCGGGCCGCCGGCGTGCCCGCGCGGGTCGTCACCGGCTACCAGGGCGGCGAGCTCAACCCGGTGGACGGCACCGTCGTGATCCGCCAGTCCGACGCCCACGCCTGGGCCGAAGTGTGGCTCGCCGGAAGCGGCTGGCAGCGCATCGACCCGACCGCCGCCAGCGCCCCGCTGCGCATCGAAAACGGCCTCGCCGCCGCGCTCCCCGACAGCGCCCGCGTGCCGCTGCTGATGCGCGCCGATCTGGCCTGGCTGCACGCTCTGCGCAACCAGTTCGACGCCCTCAACAACCGCTGGAACGAATGGGTTCTCGGGTACAATCCGGCCCGCCAGCGGGCCCTGCTCGCCGGCCTCGGCTTCGGTGAACCGGACTGGCCGACCCTCACCGCGCTGATGGGCGCCGCCAGCGCCGTCGTGATGGCCGCGATCACGGTCTGGACGCTGCGCCGGCGCAGCCCGGCCGACGCCCTCGACCGCAGCTGGGCGCGGCTGTGCCGGCGGCTCGCCGCCATCGGCCTGACGCGGGCGGCCTGGGAAGGCCCTCTCGACTACGCCGCGCGCGTGGCCCGCCAGCGCCCCGATCTGGCCGCGCCGCTGACCGCCCTCGCCACCGATTACGCCCGCCTGCGCTACGGCCCGGACGACGCCGACCCCGCCCGGCTGCGCCGCTTCCACCAATCGACCAACAATTTCCGTCCTCGATGAAAACCGCCCCGACCCGCCCACGCCTCGTGCCGACCCTGCTCGCGGGCCTCGCCGCCAGCCTTGCTGCGGCCACCGGCCACGCCACCGTCGGCCACGCCGCCGAACGCTACGCCGACCGGCCCGAAGCCCAGCAGTTCATCGACGAAATGCAACAGAAACACGGCTTCGACAAGGACGCCCTGACCTACATCTTCCGCCGCGCCGAATATCTGCCGTCGGTCATCAAGTACATCTCGCCGCCGAAGGACCCCGGCGTGCGCTCGTGGCAGCGCTACCGCGGCCGCTTCATCGAGCCCGTGCGCATCCGGGCCGGCGTCGCCTTCTGGGAGCGCCACCAGGACGCCATCAGGGCGGCCAGCGAGAAATACGGCGTGCCCGAGGAAATCATCGTCGGCATCATCGGCGTCGAAACCATCTACGGACGCAACACCGGTAATTTCCAGGCCGTGTCGGCGCTGGCCACGCTGGCCTTCGACTACCCGCGGCGCGCCGAACTGTTCCGCGGCGAACTCGAAAACCTGCTGCTGATGGCCCGCGAACAGCACCGCGACCCGCTCGACTACCAGGGCTCCTACGCCGGTGCGCTCGGTCTGCCGCAGTTCCTGCCGAGCAGCGTGCGCAACTACGCGGTGGATTTCGACGGCGACGGCCAGATCGACCTGCTGAACAGCCCGAAGGACGCCATCGGCAGTGTGGCCCGCTACATGCAGATGCACGGCTGGGAGAGCGGCGCCCCGGTGGCCGTCCGCGCCGCCGTCGGCCCCGACGCCAACCTGCCGCCGCTGATCGCCAACGACATCGAGCCGGCCTTCGACGCAGCGACGCTGGCCAGCCACGGCGTGCGGGCCGCGGACGGCAGCGAGGCACCCGGCAAGGCCGCCTTCGTCGAACTGGTGACGCCCGGGGAGGACAGCGAATACTGGCTGGGCTACCAGAATTTCTATGTGATCACCCGCTACAACCGCAGCAGCTTCTACGCGATGTCGGTGTTCCAGCTGGGTGAAGCG
>SSSX01000655.1 GCA_015657735.1 Zoogloeaceae bacterium | reverse complement strand
GGGGCGGACGGTGCCGTCGAGGCGGCGGGCTTCTTCTTCGCTGATGTACTCGAAGACCCGCACGACCTTCTGGACGCCGCCGGTGGTGCGCGCGATCTCGGTGGCCTTGTCGCCTTCGCGGCGGCTGACGAGACCCATCAGGTACACCGTGCCGGCCTCGGTGACGACCTTGATGTGGGTGATGTGGAATTCCTTCTGGTCGACGAAGCGCGCCTTGACCTTGGAGCTGAGGTAGCTGTCGTTGCTGCGCGCGCCGAAGGTGCTGGTCGGGGCGACGCGCAGTTCATTGACGACTTCGCGGACGTTGTCGACGGCGGCGGCGAGGCGTCCGGCTTCGTCCCGGCTGGTTTCGTTGAAGGCTTCGCCGGTGAGCAGCAGCTTGCGGTTGAAGGAGGTGGAGTTGACGTGCACCTTGTCGCCGAGGCGGTCGTTGATCCACTTGTTGGATTTCCACTCGATGCCCTCGTCCTCGACGTAGGTGCCCGAGCTGCGGCGGTCGGAGACCATGGCGACGGCGACTCCGGTGCCGCCGACGACGGCCGGGATGCAGCCCTGGAGGGCCGAGGTGGCGGCCAGCGCGACGAGCAGCGTGGCGAGGGGATGGCGGATGGTTTTCATTCTTCTACTCCGAGAAAGAGGCAGTCGATGCCGTCGCACAGGCAGTGCAGCGTGAGGAGGTGAACCTCCTGGATGCGCGCGGTGCGATCAGCCGGTACGCATAAATGGATGTCGTCGGGACCGAGAAGTTCCGTCATGCGACCGCCGCCCTTGCCGGTGAGGGCGACGACGCGCATCTCGCGTTCGTGGGCGGCGTGGATCGCCTCGATGACGTTGGGCGAGTTGCCGCTGGTGGAGATCGCCAGCAGCACGTCGCCCGGCTGGCCGAGGGCGCGCACCTGCTTGGAGAAGACCTGCGTGAAGTCGTAGTCGTTGGCGATAGAGGTCAGCGTCGAGGTGTCGGTGGTCAGCGCGATGCCAGCCAGCGGCGGACGTTCCAGCTCGAAGCGGTTCAGCAGTTCGGCGGCGAAGTGCTGGGCGTCGGCCGCCGAGCCGCCGTTGCCGCAGGCGAGGATCTTGCCGTTCGCCATCAGGCTGTGGGTCATCGCCTCGATGGCGCGGGCGATCGGGTCGGCCATGAATTCGAGCGCGGCCAGCTTGGTCTGGGCGCTGTCGGTGAACTGCTGGGCGATGCGGGCGACGAGATCCATGGCGGAGTCCGGAAAAGGGCGCGCCGGCGGCGCGGGAAAAACCGGTCGCGATTCTAGCATCCGCACCCGACGCCCCGCCGCACGCGAGAAATCCGCTTACAAACCGACGTAGATGTCGACGCGCAGGCGCTTCCAGGGGTTGGGGTCGCGGGCCAGGCGGCCGATGCGTCCGCCGACCGGCGTGCCCTTGTCCATCTCCTCGGCGACCTCGCGGTTGTCGGCGCGGGGCAGGTAGCCGAGCTTGGCGCCGCGCCATTCGACGCGCACGGCGAAGGCGTCGTGGCGGTTGTCGGGTTCGCGGATCAGCGCCAGCGGGTCGCCCTCGCGCATCTCGTCCCACAGGATCTTGGCGCCGTAGTGCTGGAAACCGGCGAGCGGCGCACTGTGCACCAGAATGCGCAGCTGGGCGGTGGCCGGGGCGGCGACCAGCAACGCCGCCAGCAGCGCGCTACGAGGCATCGAAGGCCCCGCGAATCCACTCGATGCGCGCGGCGTCGAGCCCGTCGAGGAGGATCGCGTCGAAGCGGCACGGGCGGCTGGCGTGACGCCGTCCGGCACCGGCCAGCCAGGTCTGGGCGGCGAGGATGATGCGCTGCTGCTTGGCGGTGGTGATGCTGGCCGCGGCACCGCCGAAACGTCCGTTGCCGCGCAGGCGCACTTCGGCAAAGACGATGCAGCCGCGCTCGTCGGCGATCAGGTCGACCTCGCCACCGCGGCAGCGCACGTTGCGGGCCAGGATCGTCAGGCCGTGGCGCTCCAGGTGGGCGGCGGCGAGGGCTTCGGCGGCGGCGCCGCGGCGCAGGTGTTCGGCTTGCATCGGGGCCGCCGGGCGCCCACAATCGGCGTCCGCCGTTTCTTCCTGCGCGGCCCGCCGCGCCCGCCATCCCCGCCATGTTTCCCACACTGCCCGAATCCCCCGTCGCCAAGACGCCGTCATTGTATGTGGTGGCGACGCCGCTGGGTAATCTGCATGACATCGGTGTGCGGGCGGTGGCGGTGCTGAAGGCGGTCGATGTGATCGCCGCCGAGGACACCCGGCACAGCCAGCGGCTCCTCGACGCCTTCGGCATCACGACCCGCCTGGTGGCGCTCCACGAGCACAACGAGCAGGCCGCCGCCGGCCTGGTGATCCGCATGCTGGAGGAAGGCAAGCGGGTGGCGCTGATCACCGATGCCGGCACGCCGGCGGTGTCCGATCCGGGCGCGCGGGCCGTCGCGCGGGTCCAGGATGCCGGCTTCCCGGTGGTGCCGGTGCCCGGCGCGTGTGCCGCGGTGACGGCCCTGTCGGCCTCGGGGCTGGCCGACGGCCAGTTCCATTTTCATGGTTTTCTGCCCACCAAGCCGGCGGCGCGGCGCACCTCGCTGGCGGCGCTGCGCAGCGTGCCCGGCACCCTCGTTTTCTACGAGGCGCCGCACCGCATCGCCGAAACCCTCGACGACATCGCCGCGACCCTCGAGCCGACCCGCCAGATCGTCGTCGCGCGGGAGCTCACCAAGCTGTTCGAGCAGATCGTCCGCCTGCCGCTGGCCGAGGCGCCGGCGTGGCTGGCGGCCGACCCGAACCGGTCCCGCGGGGAGTTCGTGCTGCTGGTCTCGGCGGCGCCGCCCGACGAGGCGCTGCCGCCGGAAGCCGAGCGCGTGCTCGGCCTGCTGATGGCCGAACTGCCGCTGAAGACCGCCGCCCGCCTCGCCGCCGACATCACCGGCGCGCACAAGAACGCGCTCTATGCCCGCGGCCTCGAATTGAAGGACGCAGGCTGACGCCGGCGGGCTGGTAAAATTGCAGGATTGTGACCCGCACCGGAATCGACACCATGCCGACCGCGCCCTCGACGCTCTCCCTCACCCGCCCCGACGACTGGCACCTGCACGTGCGCGACGGCGCCGCGCTGGCCGCGGTGGTGCCCGACACCGCCCGCCGCTTCGGCCGCGCGCTGATCATGCCCAACCTGCGTCCGCCGGTCACCACCGTCGACCAGGCCGCGGCCTACCGCGCGCGCATCCTCGCCGCGGTGCCGGCCGGGCTCAAGTTCGATCCGCTGATGACGTTGTATCTCACCGACACCCTGTCGCCCGACGAGATCGACAAGGCCGCCGCCAGCGGCTTCATCGTCGCCGCCAAGCTCTACCCGGCCGGCGCGACGACCAACTCGGACGCCGGTGTCACCGACATCGCCCGCATCTACCCCGTCCTCGAACGGATGGCCGAGCGGGGCATCGTTCTCTGTGTGCATGGCGAGGTGACCCATGGTGACGTTGATATCTTTGATCGCGAGCGCGTCTTTATCGATCGCGTGCTGGCGCCGGTGGCAGCGCGCTACCCGGCCCTGCGCATCGTCTTCGAGCACATCACGACGGCCGAGGCGGCGCAGTTCGTGACCGACGCCGGCCCCAATGTGGGCGCCACGATCACCGCCCATCACCTGCTCTACAACCGCAACGCGATCTTCACCGGCGGCATCCGTCCGCACTACTACTGCCTGCCGGTGCTCAAGCGCGAAACCCACCGCGAGGCGCTGGTGAAGGTCGCCACTTCGGGCAGCCCGCGGTTCTTCCTCGGCACCGACTCGGCGCCCCACGCCAAGAGCACCAAGGAGGCGGCCTGCGGCTGCGCCGGCTGCTACACCGCCCACGCCGGCATCGAACTCTACGCCGAAGCCTTCGAGCAGGCCGGCGCCCTCGACAAGCTCGAAGCCTTTGCCAGCTTCAACGGGCCGGACTTCTACCGCCTGCCGCGCAACACCGACCGCATCACCCTGGTCCGCGAAAGCTGGGAAGTGCCGGCCGGCGTCGACTACCTGCCCGGCGATCCGCTGGTGCCGCTGCGCGGCGGCGAGACGGTCGGCTGGAAGCTGGCCTGAACGTCTTCTTCCATGTCTGCAATGCTGAAACGCCTGCTGCTGCTTGCCGTGCCCCTGCTGTCCGCCTGCGAATACGAGGGCGCTGCCTTCCTCATCGACGGCAAGGACCAGTCCATCTCCCTCGTGCGCGAGCAGCGCTGGTTCTGGGACAGCGAGGTCGAGCAGGCCATCGTCGTGTCGCGCATGCCCACCTGCCTGCGCCGCTATGGCATCAAGCCGGGCGTCGCCGGCAGCGTCAAGATGGAAGTCTTTGAAGCCGGCGACTACCTGTGGGCGCTCAGGCAGGGCAAGAACTGGTATCTCGCCGGCACCGAGAAATGCGAGTTCCAGCCCTGGCAAGAGCCCCCCGCCGAACCGCCGGGCAAGCTCGTCGGCACCTTCACCCGCAAGGGCGAGCGCCTGCAGTTCGTGCCCGCGGAGAAACCCGCCACGCCGATCAAGCCCGCCGCCGAATGATCCCGCCGTCGGCCCACGCCGGCCGCCGGCTGTTCGAACCCGTCGCCGGCCTGCTCGCCCGCTTCACGTCGCCGGTGCTACCGACGCCGGCCGAGCTGTCCGCGCTGTGCGCCGAAGTCGCGCCGGATGCCGTCAGCGGCGCCGGCCGGCCGATCCGCTTCGTGCCGCCAGCGCCGACCGATCCGGCCTACGAGCAGCACATCCACGCCAGCGGCGAAGTGCCGACCCGCCCCGGCGACTGGCACGACTTCTTCAACGCGCTGGCGTGGTGCGTGTGGCCGCGCACCAAGTCGGCCTGCAACGCGCTGCACCTGCGCGAGCAGCGCGCCCGCGCCGCGGCCGGCCTGCCTGGCCGTGGCCCGCTGCGCGACGCGCTGACCCAGTTCGACGAATGCGGCATCGTCGTCGTGTCGACCGATGCGCGGATTCTTGCGCTGCTCGCCGCCCACGCCTGGGAGGAAGTCTTGTCGACGCGCCGCGCGCAGCTTGCCGCGACGACCCGCTTCCTGATCTTCGGCCACGGCAGCTGGGATCAACTCCGCCAGCCCTTCGTCGGACTGTGCGCCAAGGCCCTCCATCGCCTCGTCGATGGCGCCTGGCTGGCCCTGCCGGCCGACGCGCGCCAGCGCGAGTGCGACGCCTGGCTGGCCGCGCGGCTCACCGGCGCGCCCTTCGGCAAGCCCGACCTCACGCCCCTGCCGCTGCTGGGCATCCCCGGCGTCACGCCGGACAGCGAAGCGCCCGCTTACTACCGCGACACCCGCCAGTTCCGGCCGCCGCGTGGCGCGGATCGCCGCGATGTGCTCACGGAGCTGTGACCCGCCCGCCGATTTGAAGGAAAATAGCGGGCTTGCCGGACGCTGCGCCGGCCCCGAACTTTTTCTTCAGGAAGCGACCATGCTGCCCAAATTCTCCGCCTTCCCCGGCGTCCCCGGCCCGGTTGTCGTCATCGTCATGGACGGCTACGGCATTCCCAACAACGACGCCGGCAGCGCCATCGCCGCCGCCCGCAAGCCGACCCTCGACGCGCTGTTCGCCGAATGCCCGCACATCACCCTGCGCGCCCACGGCACCGCGGTGGGCATGCCGTCGGACGACGACATGGGCAACTCGGAAGTCGGCCACAACGCCATCGGCGCCGGCCAGGTGTACGCCCAGGGCGCCGCGCTGGTTGCCGACGCCATCGCCGACGGCTCGATCTGGGCCGGCGCGGCGTGGAAGGAAATCGTGGCCGGCGCCAAGGCCAATCGCGGCGTGATCCACTTCATCGGCCTGTTCTCGGACGGCAATGTGCACAGCCACATCGACCACCTGAAGGCGATGGTCAGTCAGGCCAGGGCCGAAGGCGTCCGCACGGTGCGCATCCACGCCCTGCTCGACGGCCGCGACGTCCCCGAGACCAGCGCGCTCGAATACGTGGTGCCCTTCGAAGCCTTCCTCGCCGACATCAGCAGCGGCGGCTTCGATGCGCGCATCGCCTCCGGCGGCGGCCGCCAGTACATCACGATGGACCGCTACGACGCCAACTGGCCGATGGTCGACAAGGGCTGGCGCACCCACGTGCTCGGCGAAGGCCCGCAATTCGCCAACGCCACCGAGGCCGTCCATGGCCTGCGCGCCCGCCATCCCGGCACCATCGACCAGGACCTGCCCGAATTCGTCATCGCCGAGGATGGCAAGCCGATCGGCACCATCGAAGACGGCGATTCGGTCGTCTTCTACAACTTCCGCGGCGACCGTGCCATCGAGATCACCCGCGCCTTCGTCGAGGATGGCTTCGACAAGTTCGACCGCATCCGCGCGCCGCGCGTCACCTACGCCGGCATGCTGCAGTACGACGGCGACCTGCAGTTGCCCAAGCGCTTCCTCGTTGCCCCGCCGGCCATCCGCGACACCTCCGGCGAATGGTTCAGCAAAATGGGGCTGACGCAGTTCGCCTGCTCCGAGACGCAGAAGTTCGGCCACGTTACCTACTTCTGGAACGGCAACCGCTCCGGCAGGTTCGACGGCGAAACCTGGCAGGAAATCCCCAGCGACGTCGTGCCCTTCGAGCAGCGCCCGTGGATGAAGGCCGCCGAAATCGCCGACGCGATGATCGCCGCCGTGCAGACGGGCAAATACAAGCTGCTGCGCTGCAACTTCGCCAACGGCGACATGGTCGGCCACACCGGCAACTTTCGCGCCGCGACGATGGCCGTCGAAGCCGTCGACCTCGCCCTCGCGCGCCTTTTGCCCGCCATCGCGGCGGCCGGCGGCGTCGCGCTGATCACCGCCGACCACGGCAACGCCGACGAGATGTTCGAACTCGACAAGAAGACCAAACAGCCGGCGCAGAATCAGGACGGCAGCTTCAAGGCCAAGACCGCCCACACCCTCAACCCGGTTCCGCTGATCCTCTTCGACAAGGTCAGCGGCGGCAGACTCGGCCTCACGCAGAGCGCCACCGCCGGCCTGTCCGGCATCGCGGCGACCGTCGCCAATCTGGTCGGGCTGGAAAAGCACGAGAAGTGGGACGACAGCGTGCTGGCAGTCAAGTAAGCCGCCGCCGGCGGCCGTCTGGCCGAAACGACAAAGGGCGCGCTCCGCTTGCCGGGGCGCGCCCTTTGTTTTGTGTGAATTGCACGGCGGGGCCGCGGCCCGCATCGCAGCGTGCGAAGCTCAGCCCCGACCCAGCCCGGTCGCTCCCGCTTCAACGCAGTCCTGGCCATGATGTCGGGCCTCGGCGGGAGGGTAGCCAAACATCCGCTTGAACTCCCGGCTGAATTGCGAAGCGCTGGCATAGCCCACCTGATAGGCGGCAGGCGCCACGCCGAGCCGGCCCAGCTTGATCAGTTCATGCGCGCGCTGCAGCCGGGTCGCCTTGATGTACTGGATCGGCGAGGCGCCGGTGACAAGCTTGAACGCATGGTGAAAAGCCGAAGTGCTC
>SSSX01000654.1 GCA_015657735.1 Zoogloeaceae bacterium | reverse complement strand
TAACAGTTTGGAGTCTGCAATCATGAACGGATGCTTCAGGATCAAAACCATCAGCCTCGCCGTCTCGCTGGCCTTCCCGGCCCTGGCATTCGCCGCCGAACCCTTCCCGGCCTTGCCGCCGACGCTGTCGACCGCGGTCACCCCAAATATTCTGCTGCACGTCGATAATTCGGGGAGTATGAATAATTTTGTGAATGGCAAGCGCAAGATTGCCACCGCCCGGGATGTGGCCAAGAAGTTGATCGACAACAACAAGACCTTGCGCTGGGGCTTGTTCTCCTTCGACCCGAATTCGAATGAAAAGGCTGGGATTCTCCAGGCGCCGGTCGGGTCGACTCAGGATACCTTGAATACGGCAATTAACGCTCTCGGACCAGATACCTGGACACCCTTGGGCGAGGCGCTTTTCGAAATGACCCGGTATTGGGCTGGCGAGGAGTCCTATTACGGGAAGATTACCGGCAACTATACGAGTCCCATCCAGTATCGCTGCCAGAAAAATTTCAATATCGTCATTACCGACGGCGTGTCGACCAAGGATAACCAAATTCCCGGTTTGCCTGCCAAACCCGAAGGTGTCAAATACACCACCTACACTTCAGAGGGTGTGGCGCAAACAAAGACCTTCAAGGCCTGCGTAGACAAAAATACCGTTTCCTCGGTGACCTGCCCTGAGAAGCTTGAAGGATCTGCAGCGAACAACGCCTTCGTCGGTACCTCGGACGATGGCTCTTCCTATGGGCGATCCATACGTGACGTGGCCATGTTCGCTTATGACAAGGATATGCGTGTGGGAGGTAACGATGCGGATGGCAAAAGTTTCGATGATCCCAAGTTCCAGAAGCAGAACGTTGCTACCTACACCGTAGGTTTTGCTATCGATGATCCTGTGCTGAACGCAACCGCCATTGTCGGTAAGGGAAAATACTATACGGCTGGCAACGAGGAGACGCTGTTCGATGCCTTGACCAATGCGGTCAACAGCATTGTTGCCTCGATCTCCAATGCTGGCGGTGTTGCTGCGCAAAGCGAAACGACTACAGTCGGCAACAAGGTATTCCAGCCAGTTTTCAATCCGAATGGCTGGTACGGGGAGTTGCGTTGCTACGATCTCGATTCGAATGGCAATTTGATAACCGGTGGGTGTACCAACCCGAAGGCGGTCATTCCGGCCGTCGCCAGCCGCAAGATTTTTTCGTCGAAAGTGCTGCCGGCACAGGCGACGCCAACGGTGGCTTTCGATTTCAATAATGCGGCGGCCCCGGCTAATGCCGATGCCACGCTTGCGGCTATGACCACCCAGCAACAATCCTTGCTTGGTGCAAACGCCAGC
>SSSX01000653.1 GCA_015657735.1 Zoogloeaceae bacterium | reverse complement strand
TCATACACCGCCGACGAGTAGCCCTGGATGAAGCTCACCCCGTGCTCGATGGCCGCCGCCACGTGGCGCGGCATGTAGGCCGCGTCGAGGTGGTTGGGGCTGATCCACAGCATCCGTTTGATCGGCTCGAAGCTGTGCAGCGGGCCGCTGTCGGCCGCCGCGCCGCGGATGTTGCGACCGCGCAGCGACAGCACCACGTCCTGACGGGTCAGGCCGATGCGGCGGCTGAAGGTTTCGATGTAGGCGGCTTCCTTGGCGCGCGAGACGCCCTTGTGCAGCGAAAAGCGGAAGGGCTCGGCCACCGAGCCGCTGGTCTGCATCGGCAGGCGGTCGGCGGTGGTGCAGGCGGTGGACAGGTAGGCATCCGGATTGCGCTTGTAGTCCAGCTTGGTCATCAGCGGGAACAGCGCCAGCAGTTCGCCGACCGGCATGTCGACCAGCAGCGGGGTCGCCAGCGCGGCATAGGCCGGCACGGTGTGGGCGGCCCAGGTCAGGGTTTCGCGCAGGCGGTGCTCGGCGAGGCGCTCGACGTCCGCCGCCGTGGCCAGCGCCGCCTCGGCGCGGTAGCGCGGAAAGTCGCGGCCGTGGCGCAGCCGGTCGGGCAACAGGCTGTAGGCGCGGCCGAGCGGCGCCTTGATCCACTGCGGGGCGTCCATGTAGCGCTTGAGCCAGCGGTAGCCCCAGTCTTCGAGTCCCATCCCGGCCTCCTCAGCGGCGGACCCACTCGCGCGCGAACAGCGCGACGAAGGCCATGTCATCGATGAAATAGCGGCGGAACATGCGCCGCGGCTCCTGCAGAAAGCGGTAGAACCACTCCAGCCCGGCGTTCTGCATCCACACCGGGGCGCGCTTGACGAGGCCGACGGCGACGTCGAAGGTGCCGCCGACGCCCATCGCGAAGGGCACCTTCATCGCCGCCTGGTAGCGCGCCAGAAAGGCTTCCTTCTTCGGCGAGCTGATCGCCACGAACAGGATGTCCGGCCGCGCGGCGGCGATCTGCGCGACCACCTGCGCCTCTTCCTCGGGCTTCCAGTAGCCGTTGCGGTAGCCGGCGAGGGTCAGGCCCGGGTAACGGGCCGGGTACAGGCGCGCCACGCCGCCGACGACCTCCTCGCGGGCGCCGAGCAGGAACACCCGCCAGCCCTTGTCGGCGGCCCGCGCCATCAGCGCCTCGAAGAGATCGACGCCGGTGACGCGTTCCTTCAGCGGCTTGCCGAGCAGGCGCGAGGCCCACACCACCGGCATGCCGTCGGCGTTGATCAGGTCGCAGTCGTTGATGATCTGGCGCAGCGCCGGATCGCGGCTGGCCTTGACGATCTTGTCCACGTTGACGACCACGTGCTGGTGGGGCCTGCCGGAACGGATGAAGCCGTCGACCACGCCGAGGGTTTCCTCCATGTCCAGGTTGTCCACCGCGCATCCCATCAGATTGATTCTCATTCAGTTGGTCCCGTTGGAATTATCGCGGCCGGCCTCCGTCCGCCCCGTGCGGTTGGGCACGGCCCGCGGCGCGCGGGCGGAGGCGAAGCGTGACCGTCTGGTCAGAAAATCGAAAGCCGTCAGCCCGGACTGGTGCGACAAGGTATGCACGCACACCACGCCGGGCCGCCAGCCCGGATCGATGCGCTGCTCGGTGCGCTCGTCGTATTCGTCGGGGGTCAGCTTTTCGATGCGGCGCAGGCTGAGGGCGTGGCCGTACTCCGGCACGCACACCTGCGCCGGGCGCAGCAGTTTGCCGTCGTGGGAGAACAGCGGGCCGGCCGGGCGCGCGAACCGCGCATCGGCGACCACCGGATTGGCGGCGTGCGGCTGCCACGGGCCGAGCGGCGTGTCGGCATGGTAGGCGTGCAGCTCGTCGTGCTTGTCGGCACCGGGTTCGGTGACGTTGCCGAGCAGCCACCACCGGCCGTTATGGCTGAACAGCGTGGCATCCACCAGATCGATATCTGTCAGCAGCGTCGCCTCCTTCTCCCAGCGGTCCGGCAGCGCCACGCAGCGGTACAGCTCGACGCAGCGGCCGGCCCCGCTCTCCGGCACCATCCACAGATTGCCGTTCCACCAGAACAGGAAGGGGTAGGACAGATGCCACGGCCGTTCCATGACCGGCACCGGCGCCTCCCAGCGGCCGTCGTCGTGCACCCGGATGGCCTTCAGGGTGCCCTTGCCTTCGCGGTAGATGACCTCCTCGATGAACACCCACCAGCCCTCGCCGCTGGCCGGCCACACCATCGGATCGGCCCAGAAACGGTCGGCCGGCGGGTAGATCAGCGTGGCCCGGGCCGGGTCGAGGCAGATCCCCTCGCCGAAGGCCAGCGCGATGCCCCACTGGTCGCGGCGCAGCGCCTTGGCGGCCGAGCGCGACACGCTGCGCCGCAGCAGCGTCGAGAAGCGTGCCGCCGCCGGCGCCGCGGAATCGCCGCCACCGCTCTCCGCCGGCAGCGCGCGCTGCGGCTGCGGCGCGCCGGCGACGGCCAGCCGCAGCAGCGCCCGGCGCACCATGCCCATGCCTTTGGCGATGGCCCGGCGGCGGTTGCGGCGGATCGAAAAAGTGCACGAGGCGCCCAGCGAGGCGTCGATCAGCTCGCCGCCGGCCACCGTCTCGAGGCGGATCACGGTACTGTCGTCGCCGTCGACGACCGGCGCCGCGCCGGCCAGCGGGTCCACCGCCGGCCGTCCGGCGAGGCGCAGCATCCACTGCCGGGACGGGCCGCCGGCCAGCGGCTGCGGCGCCGCGCGCAGGTCGAGCAGCACGTCGCAGCCGTGCCCGGCCAGCCACGCGGCGGGGTCGACGCCACCGCCCGTCCACTCGGCGACGCCGGCCGGCGTGGCCAGATGCACATGGCGCAGCGGCGACGGGCCGCGGTCGAACACCAGCTCGTCGACCCGGTCGGCCCAGTCCGGGCGGGGCAGCGGCGCGGCGTCGCGCAGCACCGCGGTGAGCGCCACCTCGGGCAGCCCCTGACAATCGCCGACCAGGCGGGCGACCCACCCCGGCACCGGGCCGGCGGGCAGAAAAACGGCAAGGCGGACGCTCATCGGCGCCCCCGGATGCAGCTCCGGCTCATGCAAAAACCTCCGGCGCCCGGCGCAACACCGCCCGGCGCAGCAACAGATTGCGCGACAGGGTCGCGCCAAGAAGAACGACGAACAGGCACAGCACGGCATCCACGCCGCGCGGCGCCACCCACATCACACCCGCGCAGGCGGCCACGAAGATCACCAGCGACAGCACATTGACCCGCAACGGCAGACGCGTCTCCTCGACGGTCTGCAGGTAGTTCGCCTCCGGCAGCACCAGCTGGCCGACGTAGAAACTCGCCAGCTGGAGCACGAAGATCGCGCTGGCGCCGGCGAGCGCGAAATCGGGCCGCTGCCCCCACCACGCCAGCCCGCCCCAGGCCAGCACCGCCAGCAGGCTGAGCCCGCTGTTGAGGCGCACCAGATCGCGGCGCAGCGCGGCGAGCGTCGCGCGCACCTCGCCGCTGCCCTGCTGGCGCACCACCCGCGCCAGGGCCGGCAGCGCGTTGAAGCTCAGCGCCCGCGGAAACAGCAGCAGCACGCTGGTCAGACTACCGATCAGCGCCACCAGGCCGCCGTAGCCCTCGCCCGCCACGCGCACCGTGAACGGCACCAGGATCATCGACATGCCGGCGCTGACAAAATTGAGGGCCGCCTGTTCGGCCGCCGTGCGCGCGCTGCCGGCCGGCAGCGTCGCGTCGCCGCCGGCCCGCGCCCGGCGCGCCAACAGCACCAGCCCGGCCAGCCCCATCAGCGCCGTCGGCAGCGCCAGCGCGGCGTAGGCCATCCACGGATGGCGCCCGCCGAACAGCGCCACACCGGCGGCCAGCAGCACCACCAGCAGCGTTTCCATGACCATCAGCAGGCGGTAGCGGGCCAGCGCCAGACCGTAGTGGCGGGCCAGCGTGTAGGCGGTCCATCCGGCCAGCAGCAGCGCCGTCCACCCCGCCTCGAAGAGCCAGCCGCCCCACGCCAGCAGCGGCAGCGGCAGGCACGCCAGCGCCGTGAACACCAGCGCCCCGCGCGACAGGCCGAACATCACCGCCGCCGCCCGCCCCTCGCCCGCCACCGGCACGCGGGCCAGCACCAGCGCCGACCAGCCGACCGCCGAAAAAAGGCCCAGCATCATGGCGATCGACAGATCGTTGGCGAAGCGCCCGAGCGCCTCGGTGCCGCACACCGCCTGCACCAGCGCAAAGTGGAGCAGACGCTGGCCACCCGGCGCGGCGGTCACCGCCAGCACTTCGCCGCGGCGCAGCAGGGTGGCGACGCGAGCCTTCATCGGTGCGCCCCGGGCTGCCGGCGCTGCCACGCGGCGGTCGCCGCGACCAGCGCCAGCGGCATGATCAGGCCGGCCTGCGGGCGGAACATGATGCCGTTGCTGAACGCCGTGGACGCCACCAGCGCCGCCAGCAGCGGCAGCGCCACGCCGCGCGGAAAGCAGCCGGCCCACACCACCAGCACCCCGATCACCGCGCCGAGGCCCAGCAGGCCCTGCTGGTTGAGCAGGCGGATGAAATCGTTGTGGGAATCCTTGGCGCTCCACCACCACACTTCGGAGACGATCCAGTCCGAGCCCTCGCCATGCCCGAACAGCCATTCGAACAGGCTGCTGTTGGCGAGGATGTCGATCTTCTGGACCCACATCGAGAAGCGGCCGGAGGTCAGCTCGACCATCTCGTCCCACGACGGCAGGTGGATCAGCCCGAACAGCAGCGGCATGAAGGCGAGCGCCAGCCCCACCGCCAGCGCGACGAACATCGCCACCGGCGCCAGCCGCGTGCGCTGCACCAGCACCACCGCGCCGAAGGCCAGCGCCGCCACCATCGAAGTGCGCACCCCCCAGCCGTAGAACACCAGCACCACCGAGAAGAGCAGCAGCGCGACGAACAGCCGCCGCCCGAGCCGCCCCGCCTCGAACAGATAGAGCGCCAGCGCGGCGCACACCACGATCAGATACGAACTGGTGTGCAACGACGCGAAATACACCGGCCAGAACAGCTCGCCGCCGCGGTTGAGGGACGGCGGCAGCACGACCAACCCGCCAATCGCCAGCGTCCACACCAGGCCGAGGGTCAGCTGCAGCAGGCGGATCACCAGCGCCGGCTCGCGCTCGAAGATGCGCTGCAGCAACACCGAGATCAGCGCCGGGGTGACGATCTTCAGATACTCGAAAACCGCGGTGGAGAACTTCAGCCCGGTCAGGACTTCGGTGGTCAGGAACGACGCCAGCCCCAGCGGCACCGCCACCAGCATCAGCGGCGCGCGCTGCAGGATGGCGTCGGCGTAGGTCGCCAGGCCGGCGAACAGCACGCCCAGCAGCGCGACGTCGGCGAGCCGGTTGTACACCGAGTCGGCCTCGGCGTCGATCACCGGCTGGGTCAGCAGCACCGCCACCAGCAGCTTGCCCCACAGGCCGACAAACAGTGCCCACGCGAAACCCTGCGTGACCCGCGTCTCGAACGGTGTCGCGGAGAAGCCGGCCGCAGCGGCGGCGGAAGGCGCCATCGTCATCAGAAATCGAGCAGCACGCCACCGATCACCGTCACCCCGGCGTCGCGCAGTCCGGCCGACAGGGCCGCCACCCGCGCGTGGGCCGAGGCGTGGCGGCGGGCCACGACGATCGCGCTGCCGCAGGTCGCCGCGACGAGCTGCGCGTCGGCCCCGACCGCGTCGGCCGGCGTATCGACCAGCGTCATCTCGAAGGCTTCGCGGGCCAGCGCGATCTGCGCGCCGAAGGCCGGACGGGCCAGCAGTTCCTGCGGATTGGGCGGCACGATGCCGGCCTGCAGCACCGACAGATGCGCGAAGCGTGCATGCGGCTGGAGCGCCACCTTGTCGCCGCGCTCGGCCAGCCGCGCCGCCAGCCCGCCGGCCGGCGCCAGGCGGAACAGGGTCTGCTGGCGCGGGTTGCGCAGGTCGCCGTCGACCAGCAGGGTGCGCTCGCCGAGTTGCGAGAACACCACCGCCAGATTGGCCGCCAGCCAGCTGCGCCCTTCGCCGCGGCCGGCGCCGACGATGGCGACGGCGCGCAGCTGGGGGTTGGCGACGCGCCGCAGCACCAGCTGGCTGCGCAGCTTGCGCAGGGCTTCGACGCGCGGCGAGGCGGGCTGGAAGGCGGCGATCAGTTCCGGGTCGGCGCCCGGGTCGTCGGCAGCCAGCACCGGGTAGGCGAACTGGCGCGCCAGCGCGGCCTGCACGTCGGCCTGGCTGACCAGCCCGAGCTCCACCGCCGCAGCGCCGAAGGGAATGCCGCGCTCGCGCTGGCGGGCCGTGACGCGGGCAACCGCGTCGACCG
>SSSX01000652.1 GCA_015657735.1 Zoogloeaceae bacterium | reverse complement strand
GAGGATAGTCATCGCGCCGTGGTTGGCAGCGCGCAGGTGGCCGTCCGGCGAGAAGGCGAGCACGCCGGCGGAGAGGTTGGCGAGGACGCTTTCGAGGTAGGCCCGGTTGCGCTCGACGGCGGCCCGGTTGGCCTCGGCCTGGGCGCGGGCGTCCTGCAGCTGGCGGGTCATCTGGTTGAAGGACTGGGTCAGCACGCCGAGTTCGTCGCGGGCGGGCAGGGCCTGGCGCGGGCTGAAGTCGCCGGCGGCGACGGCCTGGGTGCCTTCGGCGAGGATGAACAGCGGGGCGGCGAGGCGGCGGGTGAGCACGAAGGCGACGGCGACTGCGGCGAACAGCGCCAGCAGCAGGGTCAGGGTCAGGGTCAGGGTGTAGATGCGCTTCAGGCCGTTGCGCGCCAGCGACAGCTCCTGGTAGTCGCGGTGTACTGCTTCGACGCTGTCGGCGTGCATCGCGAAGGACTGCGGCACCTGCTGGGTGACCTGCAGCAGCTGGGGCTCGACGAGGCGGCGGGACGGGATCGGGACGATCACGCGCAGGATCAGGCCGTCGGCGCCGTGGCTTTCGGCGGCGCGGTAGCCGTGGGTCTGGCGGGCCTGGCGGAGCTGGGCGGTGCCGGGCTGTTCGGGCAGCAGGGTGTCGAGCTGGGTGTCGGCGGTGGCGATGATCTTGCCGGCCGGCGAGAAGATCGTAGCCGACTCGACCGCGGCCCGTTCGCGCAGGCGGTTGAGCAGCGGCGAGCGGACCTGCGGCGCGGTTTCGAGCTCGAGCGCCATCTGGTCGGCCTTGGTGGCGAGCTGGTCGAGGAGGATGTCGAGGGTCGTGCGGCCGAGCTGGAGGCCGCTTTCGAGGGCGGCATCGACGCGCACGTTGAACCACGATTCGATGCTCTTGACCGCGAACTGCAGCGACACGGCGTACACCAGCGCGCCGGGCACCACGGCCATCGCCGCGAAGATCGCCATCAGGCGCAGCTTGAGCCGCGAGCCGAAGCGCCGGGCCCGGTATTCGCGCCACAGGCTGCGCAGCTGTACGCCGACGAGGCCGGCGAGGACCAGCGCGATGACCCCGTTGAGGCCCAGCAGCAGCGTGTAGTTGCGGGCGAACAGCGGCGTGTTGGCGCTGGCCGTGGCGAGCAGGAAGAGCAGGATGCCGGAGATCGCCGCGGCGACGACGAGGACGGTCGGTCTCATCGGGCTTCGCGGGCGGCGGCGACGAAGGTCCACCGGTACCACTCGGAGGACAGGTTCCAATCCTTGCGGCCGAGGGCGCTGACCTGCAGCGGCTTGGGCAGCTCGCCGACGTCGAGGCGGAAGCGCAGCGCGGCGTTGTAACTGCGGCCGATGCGCAGTGCGTTGCGGTCGGCGACGCCCCAGTTGCGGATGCGCAGCATGGTGCGCACGGCCTCGTCGAGGGTGACGAAGTTCTGGTGCAGCGCGCCGGTGGTCAGGCGGTACTGGCGGGTCAGCGACTGGTAGGACAGGCGGTAGGTCAGCGTGCGGGTGGCGATCTCTTCGTCGAGCCAGTACCAGCGCGGCGCCGACAGTTCGAATTCGGCGATGAAGTACAGCGACACGCCGCGCCCGACGACGTCGGCGAGCAGCGGCGTGAGCTCGGCGCCGATGTCGGCGTTGAGGATGTACTGGTCGTCGCTCGGGAACAGCGCCGCGTTCTGGATCTCGGCTTCGGCGGCGCGGGCGGCGCTGGCCTGCAGGCCGAGCCGGGTCGCCAGCCCGATGGCCAGCGTCCGGCGCAGGAAGAGGCGGCGCGGGATACGGCGGTCGCCGCCGCCATCAGGCGGTTTTCTCGAGCAGCGCGTAGAAGAATCCGTCATGTTCGGAGCAAGGCAGGTACTGACAGTCGAGCTGCCCGGCGATCGGCAGGCGGCGGCAATCGGCGTGGCGGGCGGCGAAGGCGGCGACCTGCGCGCCGTTTTCTTCGGCAAACACCGAGCACGTGGCATAGAGCATTTTGCCACCCGGCGCGAGGACTCGCCACAAGGCGTCGAGAATTGCGGCCTGCTGGGCGGCGAAGCGCGGGATGTCGTCGGAACGGCGCAGCCACTTGATGTCCGGATGGCGGCGGACCACGCCCGAGGCCGAGCACGGCACGTCGGCGAGGATGCGGTCGAAGGGGCGGCCGTCCCACCACTGGTCGACGGCGCGGCAGTCGATGGCCTTCACATCGGCGACGAGGCCGAGGCGGTGCAGGTTCTCGTCGATGCGGCGGCTGCGGGCGGGGTCGGCGTCGAGAGCGGTGAGGGCGACGTCGGCGATTTCGAGGATCGCGCAGGTCTTGCTGCCGGGGGCGGCGCAGGCGTCGAGCACGCGCTGGCCGTCGGCGATGTCCAGGTGCCGGGCGGCGTACTGGGCGCCGGCGTCCTGCACGCTGACGCAGCCTTCGGCGAATCCCGGCACGCGGGCGACCGGCAGCGGGCGTTCGAGGAGCAGGGCGCCGTTGTCGAGTTCCCGCGCGGCGATGCCGGCGTCG
>SSSX01000009.1 GCA_015657735.1 Zoogloeaceae bacterium | reverse complement strand
GACATGCCGAAGGGGTGGCCGATGGCGATGGCGCCGCCGTTTACGTTGAGGCGCTCGTCGGGGATGCGCAGCGTGTCGCGGCAGTGCAGCACCTGGCAGGCGAAGGCTTCGTTGATTTCCCACAGGCCGATGTCGCCGACGCGGAGGCCGAAGCGCTGCAGCAGTCCGGGAATCGCGAACACCGGGCCGATGCCCATCTCGTCCGGTGCGCAGCCGGCCACGCTGATGCCGCGGTAGATGCCCAGCGGGGCGATGCCGCGGCGCTCCGCTTCGGCGCGGCTCATCAGCAGCGCGGCGGCGGCGCCGTCGGAGAACTGCGAGGCGTTGCCGGCGGTGATGAACTCGCCTTGGGCGATCCACTTGCCGTCCTTCCACACCGGTTTGAGCGTGTGCAGGTCGGCCAGCGTGGTGGCGGCACGGTTGCATTCGTCGCGCCCGGCCACCACGTCCTCGTGGCCGGCGGGGTTGCCGTCCTTGTCGAACAGCAGCCGGCGGGCCGCCAGCGGCACGATCTCGGCGTCGAACCGGCCGGCGGCCTGCGCGGCGGCGGTGCGCTGCTGGCTGCGCAGCGCGTAGTCGTCCTGCGCGGCGCGGCTGATGCCGTAGCGCCGCGCGACGATTTCCGCGGTCTCGATCATCGGGATGTAGGCGCCGGGCACCGCCTCCTGCGCCGCCAGCGACTGGGCCCGGTAGCTGTTCTTGTGTTTGTTCTGGGTGAGCGACAGCGACTCGACGCCGCCGGCGACGGCGATCCGCATTTCGCCGGCGAGGATGTTCTTGGCGGCGATGCCGATGCTCATCAGCCCCGAGGCGCACATGCGGTCCACCGCCATGCCGGGCACCGTTTCGGGCAGCCCGCCGGTGTAGGCGCACAGGCGCCCGATGTTGTAGGCCTGGGTGCCCTGCTGCACGGCGGCGCCCATGATCACGTCTTCGACGGCGGCTGGCTCGATGCCGGCCCGTTCGACGACGGCGCGCACGACGTGGCCGCCGAGCACCGGCGCTTCGGTATCGTTGAAGGAACCGCGGAAGGATTTGGTCAGCGCGGTGCGCGCGGTGGACACGATGACGGCTTCGGTCATGGCTGGCTGCTTTCGGTGGTCGCCGTGGCGGCGGGGTGGAAGGTGTAACGGCTGAGGGTGTCGACGACGCAGGCGGGGCGCCCACTGCCCTCGATGTCGACGGTGATGCGCACGGTGGCCTGCACGGCCGCGCCGACCGGCTCGACCTTCAGCACCTCGCCGCGGCCACGGATGCGGGCGCCGACCTTCACCGGCGCCGGGAAACGCACCCGGTCGGTGCCGACGTTGACGCCCATCAGCAGCTTGTCGACGTGGATCAGCCGGGGCAGGAAGTAGTTGGCCAGCGCCAGCGTCAGGTAGCCGTGGGCGATGCAGGCGCCGAAGGGGCCGCGGCTGGCGCGCTCGGGGTCGACGTGAATCCACTGGTGGTCGCCGGTGGCGTCGGCAAACAGATCGACCCGCTCCTGGGTGATCTCCAGCCAGTCGGTGGCGCCCAGATCGGTGCCGGCGGCGGCCAGCAGTTCGGCGGCGCTGGAAAAGGTGGTGCTCATCGCCGCGTCCTCAGGCGTGCTGCGAACTGACCGACAGCACTTCGCCGGTCATGTAGGAGGCGTAGTCGCTGGCCAGGAAGACCATCACGTTGGCCACCTCCCACACTTCGGCGGCGCGGCCAAAGGCTTCGCGGCCGGCCAGCCGGGCGAGCAGCTCCTCGCTGGAAGCCTTTTTCAGGAAGTCGTGCAGCGCGATGGACGGCGACACGGCATTGATGCGCACCCCGTATTCGGCCGCTTCCAGCGCGGCGCAGCGGGTCAGGGCCATCACCCCGGCCTTGGCGGCGGCGTAGTGGGCCTGCTCCTTCTGGGCGCGCCAGCCGAGCACCGAGGCGTTGTTGACGATGGTGCCGCGGCCGCGCGCCTGCATGGCCGGCAGCATCGCGCGGGTCATGCGGAAGGTGCCGGTGAGGGTGATGTCGAGCACCCGGCTCCATTCCTCGTCGCTCATGTCCACCACCCGCTTCTGGCCACCGAGGCCGGCGTTGTTGATGAGCACGTCGACGCCGCCGAGGCGCTGCTCGGCCGCCGCCACCAGCGCGCGGACTTCGTCCTCGCGGGTCACGTCGCACAGCTGGCCGTGGATGTCGGCGAGGCCGGTTTCGGCCTTGAGGGTCGCCACCGCCTCGTCGAGACGGCGCGGGTGGATGTCGGAAATCATCAGCGCGCGGCAGCCTTCCTCGGCGCAGCGGCGCGCCGCGGCAAAGCCGATGCCGGCGCCGGCGGCGGCGGTGATCAGCACCGAGCGGCCGGTGAGCAGGCCGTGGCCGGCAACGTAGTGGGGGGTGAGGCTCATGGGTCGGTCTCCTGGACGAATCGTGGTCGTGGCGGGCGTCAGGCCGGGCGGCGGTCGCGCCACGGGGCGGCCTCTTCCAGCTGGGCGGCCAGCGCCAGCAGGCGCGCCTCGCCGCCAAACGGCGCGGCGAACTGCACGCCGATCGGCAGGCCGGCGGCGTTCCAGTGCAGCGGCACCGACATCGCCGGGTGGCCCGACATGTTGAAGAGGGCGGTGAACGGCGAGGCCAGCACGGCGGCCTTCACGAAACGCTCGTAGGGCTGGTCGAGGGACAGTTCGCCGAGCAGCGGCGGCGGCGCGGCGGTGACCGGCGAGAGGATCAGGTCGTAGCCGGCGAAGAACTCGTCGAGCAGGCGGCCGGCCTGGTCGAACACCGAGCGCGCCGCAAAGACCTGCTCGGCGCTGTAGCCCCGGGCGAGCTGCAGGCTGCGCCAGTTGAGGGGTTCCAGTTCGTCCTCGCGCACCGGCCGGCCGAGGGCTTTCTCGCGGGCCTGCACGGTGGTCAGCAAACCGGTGCCGGTCATCACCCCCATGCCGGCGAACATCTCCTGGATCGGCAGCCGCGGCGCGGCCGGCTCGACCTTGTGGCCGAGGCGGGCGCACAGCGCGGCGGCCTTGCGCACCGCGTCCACGCAGTCGGCGTGCACGCCCATGCCGAAGGGGTTGCCCTCCATCAGCGCGATGCGCAGGCCCGTGGGCGGCGTGCGGATCGCGGCGAGCAGATCGTGGGTCGGCGGCAGCACCCGCGCGCCGGCTTCGGGGCCCTGGCTGAGCTGCAGCAACAGCGCCGAATCGCGCACGCTGCGGCTGATCACGTTGTGCACGGCGAGGCCCATCCAGCCTTCCAGCGCGCGCGGCCCCATCGGCACCAGGCCGCGGCTCGGCTTGAGGCCGAAGACGCCGCAGTGGCTGGCCGGAATGCGGATCGAGCCGCCGCCGTCGCTGGCGTGGGCCACCGGCACGATGCCGGCCGCCACCGCCGCCGCCGAGCCGCCCGACGAACCGCCGGCGCTGTGCGCAAGATTCCACGGGTTGCGGGTGAGGCCGAACAGGCGCGATTCGGTGGTGCCGGTCTGGCCGAATTCCGGCGAGGTGAATTTGGCGAAGATGTTGAGGCCGGCGGCCTGGTAGCGCTGCACCAGCGTCGAGTCGTGGTCGGCCACCGCATCGCGGAAGAACACGCTGCCGTGGGTGGTCACGGTGCCTTTGAGGGCGACGTGGAGATCCTTCAGGCCGAAGGGCACGCCGGCCAGCGGCGGGCGCGCCAGACGCTCGGCCCGCCCGGCGCCGGACAAGGCCCGGGCGCGGTCGCGCGCCATGTCGTAGTGGCGCAGCGCCACCGCGTTGAGCGGGGCGCTGGCCTCGGCGCGGGCGATCGCCGCGTCGAGCACCTCGACCGGCGTCAGCGCGCCGTCGCGGATCAGCCGCGCCAGATCGACGGCATCCCAGTCCTCATAGCGGCCGGCCGGCCGGCTGGCGGCCAGCGCCGGCGGGATGACGGCCGCCAGCCCCAGCACGGCGGCGCCCTGCACGAAGCCGCGCCGGCGGGTATCGACGTGTCGCGGGTCCATGTTCACGTCCCCCACACTTTCTGCGCCGGCTGCGCCTCGGCCAGCAGGCCGGCGACCACGGCGCCGATCTCGCCGACGGTCAGCCGCGCGCCCTTGTCCTTCTGCGGTCCGGTGCGCCAGCCGTCGCACACCGAGATGCGCCCGCCCTGACTCTCGAAGACCTGGCCGGTGACGTCGGCCGACAGCGCGCTGCCCAGCCACACCACCAGCGGCGCCACGTTGTCGGCGGCCCAGGCGTCGAAGCCGGCCGCCGGGGCCTTCACCACGTCGGGCATCGCGCTCTCGGTCATCGCGGTGCGGGCGGCCGGGGCCAGCGCGTTGGCGGTGACCCCGTAGCGCGCCAGTTCGACGGCCTGCACCAGCGTCAGCGCGGCGATGCCGGCCTTCGCCGCGGCATAGTTGGACTGCCCGACCGAGCCCTGCAGGCCGGCGCCGGAGCTGGTGTTGATGATCCGCGCGGCGACCGGGTGGCCGGCCTTGGCACGGTCGCGCCAGTGCCGGCCGAGGACGTTGGCGAGGCAGAAATGGCCCTTGAGGTGCACCCGCATGACCTCGTCCCAGTCTTCTTCGGACAGGCTGATGAACATGCGGTCGCGCAGGATGCCGGCGTTGTTCACCAGCACGTGCACTTCGCCGAAGGCGGCCAGCGCGGCATCGACGATGCGCCGCGCGCTGTCCACGCGGGTGATGTCGTCGCCGTTGGCGATGGCCCGCCCGCCGGCGGCGGCGATCTCGGCCGCCACCGCCGCGGCGGCCTCCGGGCGGATGTCGTTCACCACCACGCTGGCGCCCTCGGCGGCGAAGGCCAGCGCGTAGGCGCGGCCCAGCCCGCCGCCGGCGCCGGTGATGATGACGGTACGTCCCTCACAAATACCCATGCTTTTCTCCATTCCTGCTACTTCAAAGACGCTCAATGATGGTTACGTTGGCCTGACCGCCGCCTTCGCACATGGTCTGCAGGCCGAAGCGGCCGCCGCTGCGTTCGAGCTGGTGGAGCAGGCTGGTCATCAGGCGCGCGCCGGTGGCGCCGAGCGGGTGGCCCAGCGCGATGGCGCCGCCGTTGGGGTTGCAGCGGGCCGGGTCGTAGCCGGTTTCCTTGAGCCACGCCATGACCACCGAGGCGAAGGCTTCGTTGATCTCGACGCAGTCGATGTCGGACAGGCTCATGCCGGTTTTCTTCAGCGCGGCGCGGGTGGCCGGGATCGGCGCGGTGAGGTGCCAGATCGGGTCGTCGCCGAGCACGCTCAGATGGTGGATGCGCGCCCGCGGGGTGAGGCCGTAGCGCTTGAGCGCCGCTTCCGACACCACCAGCAGCGCCGCCGCGGCGTCGCAGGTCTGGCTCGACACGGCGGCGGTGATGGCCGGGTAGTCGGCGCCTACCGGTTCCAGCGCGGCCATCTTGGCGAGGGTGGTGGCGCGCGGGGTTTCGTCGCGGCTGACGCCTTCGAGCGGCACGATCTCGCGCTCGAAATGGCCGGCCGCGATGGCCGCCAGCGCGCGGCGGTGGCTCTCCAGCGCGTAGGCTTCCATGTCGGCGCGGCCGATGCCCCAGTGGTCGGCGATGCGCTGGGCGGCGTAGAACTGGTCGACCGGCGCGGCGCCGAAGCGCGCCTGCCAGCCCTTGCTGCCCGAGAACGGATCGGGGAAGCCCAGCGGCTGGCCGGCCAGCATCGCCGACGAGATCGGAATCCGGGTCATGGTCTGCACGCCGCCGACCGCCACCACGTGCTGGGTGCCGCTCATCACCGCCTGGGCGGCGAAGTGGAGGGCCTGCTGGCTCGATCCGCACTGGCGGTCGACGGTGGTGCCGGGCACGTTGAGCGGCAGGCCGGCGGCCAGCCACGAGGTGCGCGCGATGTCGCCGGCCTGCGCGCCGATGGTGTCCACGCAGCCGAAGATCACGTCGTCGTAATCCTCGGCCGGGATGGCGTTGCGCGCCACCAGGGCGTGCAGCACATGAGCGCCGAGGTCGATCGCATGGACGTGGGCGAGGCCGCCCTTGCGCTTGCCGGTGGGGCTGCGCAGGGCGTCGACGATATAGGCTTCGGGCATTGCTACTCCTTGAAGGTATAACCGGGGCCGATGGCTGCGCCGTCGGCCAGCACCGCCTCGGCGACGCGGGATTTGTGGAAGCCGCGGTCGCCCCACGACGCATCGAGCGCCCAGCTGCGTTTCATGAACATCTGCAGGTCCACCTCCCAGGTGTAGCCCATCGCCCCGTGCACCTGGATGCCGTGGCGGGCCGCCAGCCAGGCGGCGGCGCCGCAGGCCAGTTTGGCGTGGGAGGCGTGCACCGGCGCGTCGTCGTGACCCCGGGCCAGCGCATCGGCGGCGCGGTACAGCACCGGCTTGGCGAATTCGATCTTCGTCGCGACGTCGGCCAGATGGTGCTTGACCGCCTGGAAGCTGCCGATCGGCTTGCCGAACTGCCGGCGCTGGGCGGCGTAATCGACCGCCAGATCGAGCATGCGCTGGGCCAGGCCGAGCAACTGGCCGGCCACCGACAGGGTGCCGCGGTCGAGGGCGGCGGCCCACAGGCGGCGGCCTTCCGCGCCGGCGGCGACACGGGTCGCGGAGTTCGGCTCCCAGGCCAGGCTGGCGAGGCGGCGCGACAGGTCGATGCTGGGGTTGGCGGTGACGTCCACCAGCGCGCGCGGCACCAGGTGCACCTCGTCGCCGTGGGGCAGGATCAGCAGGTCGGCGGTGGCAGCGTCGGCCACCAGCGGATTGACCGGGTGGCCGATGGCGATGCGCACGCTGCCGTCGGCGATGCGCGCCAGCAGCGTTTCGCGGTCGGCGCGGCCGGCCGGCAGCGCAGCGACGAGGCCGGCGGAGACGTAGGCGGTGTCGGCCAGCGAGTCGGGAATGGCGTAGTAGCCGAGCTCCTGGCTCATCAGCGACCAGGCCACGTCGTCCATGCCGAGGCCGCCGCAGTCCTCGGGCACCGACAGCGCGGTGAGACCCTGTTCGGCGAGCTTGCCGCGCAGTTCGGGGGAGCGGCCGGCGTCGGTCTCCCAGACCTCGCGCAGCATCTCGGGGGCGGCTTCGGTCATCAGGAAGCGGCTCATCGCCTCGCGGAAG
>SSSX01000651.1 GCA_015657735.1 Zoogloeaceae bacterium | reverse complement strand
TTCGTCGCGCAGACCGTCGGCGGCAGCTACGGCAGCCTCACCATCCAGGCCAACGGCAGCTGGGCGTACGTCCTCGACAACGCCGCCGCCAAGGTCCAGGCGCTCAAGCAGGGCCAGCAGGTCGTCGACCACATCGCGGTGACCAGCGCCGACGGCACGACCCGCGACATCGCCATCACCGTCACCGGCACCAACGACGCCCCGCTGGTCGGCAACGCCACCGTCACCGTCTCCGAGGAAGGCCTCGTCAACGGCGCCCCCGACAACGTCGGCATCACGCCCACCGCCGACACCACCAACCTCACCACCGTCAGCGGCACGCTCAGCGTCGCCGACATCGACGGCAACCCGCTCAGCGCCACCCTCACGGCGCCGGCCGCCGCGCTCACATCCGGTGGCGTCGCGGTCACCTGGAGCGGCGGCGGCACCGGCACCCTGATCGGCAGCGCCGGCGGCGTCGAAATCCTGCGCGTCACCCTCGCCAACGACGGCAGCTACACCGTCAAGCTGTCCGGCCCGATCGACCACGCCAACACCGCCGGCGAGGACGTGCGCAGCCTCAGCTTCGGCGTGAACGTCAGCGACGGCGTCACCACCAGCGCCGGCAACCTCACCGTCAACATCGAGGACGACGCCCCGGTCGCCACCTCGGCGCTCAAAACCATCAGCGTCGCCCCGCTCGACACCAATCTGCTGCTCGTCCTCGACACCTCCGGCAGCATGACCACCCAGGACGGCGTCGGCGGCACGAGCCGTCTGGAAAGCGCCATCAGCTCGCTCAACACCCTGCTCGACCGCTACGACGGCTTCGGCGAAGTCCGCGTGCGGCTGGTCACCTTCAGCAGCACCGCGACGGCGGTCGGCACCAGCTGGACCACCGTCGCCCAGGCCAAGGCCCAGCTGGCGAGCCTGGTGGCCAGCGGCGGCACCAACTACGACTCGGCCATCGCCACCGGCGAAAGCGCCTTCACCTCGCCCGGCAAGCTCGCCTCGGGGCAGAACATCTCCTACTTCCTGTCCGACGGCCAGCCCAACTCCGGCACCGCGATCAGCACCACCGACGAAACGGCGTGGAAGGGCTACCTGCAGTCCAACCAGATCACCAGCTTCGCGCTCGGCATGGGCAGCGGCGCAATCCAGTCCTACCTCGATCCGATCGCCTACAACGGCGTTTCCGGTGCCAACATCGCGGCCCAGGTGATCAGCGACTTCAACCAGCTCTCCAGCGCCCTGCAAGCCACCGTGCCGCAGCCGGCGGCCGGCGAGATCCTGGCCGGCGGCCTGTTCGGCGGCACCGGCGCCTTCGGTGCCGACGGCGGCTTCATCAAGTCGATCACGATGGACGGCGTCACCTACGCCTACAACCCGGCCGGCGCCGGCAGCATCGCGGTGAGCGGCGGCACCAGCCACGGCAGCTTCGACAGCGTCACCGACAACCTCACCATCAGCAGCGCCAACGGCGGCACCCTGGTGCTCAACATGAACACCGGCAGCTACACCTACACGCCGATCGCCACCATCAGCGCCAGCGTGCGCGACGGCTTCGAGTTCTCGCTGATCGACCGGGACGGCGACACCGCCCAATCGACCGTCACCTTCAACCTCAGCCGCGCCGCCGAAAACGTCGTCACGCTGAGCGGCAGCGGCGGCAGTTTCGCCGGCACCGCCAGCAACGACTCCGTCACCGGCACCAGCGGCAACGACGTGCTGGCGGGCGGCGCCGGCAACGACATCATCAGCGGCGGTGCCGGCAACGACAGCATCAGCGGCGGCACCGGCAGCGACACACTGAGCGGCGGGCTCGGCTCCGACACCTTCAAGTGGAGCCTCGGCGACGGCGGCACGACCAGCAAGCCGACGGTCGACGCGATCACCGATTTCAACAAGGCCAGCGTCGTCGCCGGCGGCGACATTCTCGACCTGCGCGACCTGCTGCAGGGCGAAAGCCACACCGGCACCGCCACCGGCAACCTGGGCAACTACCTGCACTTCGAGAAGGCCGGCACCGACACCGTGGTGCACATCAGCACCACCGGCGGCTACGCCGGCGGCAGCTTCGTCGCCGGCGCCACCGACCAGAAGGTCGTCCTGCAGGGGGTCGACCTGACCAACAGCGGCGCCCTCTCCACCGACTCGCAGATCATTCAGGACCTGCTGACCAAGGGCAAACTCAGCGCCGACTGAGCAAGGCAAAACGCCGACTGTTGCTTGATCTGCAACAGTCGGCGCCTTTTTGTTTCAAAAAAAGGACGAATCGCGAAAACTCATGGCGTTCTTACTGTTGCACAATCCGCAACAGTAAGAACGCCATTGTTGCAAATTCCGGACCAATCACCCGCCTGAGCGCCGCGACGCCTCCGGCCCGGTCATGCCGCCGACGCCCAGATTCGCCGCCGCCGTCCATTCCTCGGCCGAATGCACCTGCTCGGCGTACACCACGACATTCAGCCCCCGCGCCACATCGACGATTGCCTTCACGAGGCGCTGGTGGCCGGCGTTCTCGTGCAGGCCGGCGACGAAGCTGCCATCGAGCTTGAGGTAAGCCAGACGGATCGCGTAGAGCCGCGGCAGTGCCGCCAGCTGGCGGCCGAAGTGCTCGATGCCGAGCTGGGCGCCATGCCGCGCCAGCACCTCGGCCAGCGCGTCGAGGCCGGCCAGCTTGGCGTCCAGCCCGCGCTCGCTGACCTCCAGCGCAATCCGCGCCGCCTCGCTGCCGGCCGTCGCCAGCAGCACGTCGAGCCGGTCGAGGAAATCCGGCTCGATCAGCGAACGCGGCGCCACGTTGATGGCGATCGGCTCCGGCGACGCCTTCAGGCGCTCGATCCCGAGGCGCACCGCCTCCAGATCGCAGGCCGAGGCCAGGCCGACCCGCACCGCCGCCGGCATGAACTGCCCGGCGGTCAGCACCTCGCCGCCGCCGGCCGGCAGGCGCAGCATCAACTCGCGATGCACCAGGCTGCCGTCGCCGGCCAGCACCGGATAATCCTGCAGCGCAAACTGGCGCCGCGCCAGCGCGCCGTCGAGCATCGCGCGCCACGCCCCCTCGCCCGGCACGGGCAGCGGCAGCGCGGCCCCGCCGCTGCCGTCGCCGACTGCCACCAGCGCCCCGTCGGACTCGGCCCGCATCAGCGCCGAATCGACCCGCGCCAGCAGCGCACCGGGCTTCTCGTCGCGCCGGTAGGCGGCGATGGCGGCGTCGATCCGCAAGCCGACGCCGCGCTCGCCGCGCAGGTCGAGAGCCGCCACCGCGCTGTGGACGCGTTCCAGCAGCTGCCGGCCTTCATCGATCCCCGGTCCGGGCAGCAGGATCGCAAACTCCGCGCCGCCGACCCGCGCCAGCGACGCCTCCTCGACGCCGGCCAGCGCCGCTTGCAGCGCCGCCGCCACGGCCGCCAGCCATTCGTCGGTGCGCGCCCGGCCGAGCTGCTGGTTCAAGCCCGCCAGATCGGCGATGCGCAGCATGGCCAGGCAGCCGGCCGACGGCACATCCGCATCCGACAGCACGCGGCGCAGCTCGCCGTTGAAATACGCCCGGTTGAGCAGGCCGGTGCCGGCGTCGCGGCTACCCTCGTCGCGCAGCTCGGCGATACGCCCGGCCTGCTCGGCAAACAGCGTGCGGACCCGCTCCGACATGTGGTTGAGCGCCCGCGCCATGCTCTGCAGCTCGACCACGTCCGGCTCCTGCAGCACGCGGAACTGGCCGGCGCCGATCGCCGCGGCCTGCTCCGCCATCTCGGCGAGCGGCCGGCGCACCCAGCGCAGCAGCGCCGACACCCCCATCGCCCAGAACAGGCCGATGGCCAGCATCAGACTGCCCAGCTGCACCATGCCGCGCCACAGCGAACGGTAGGCATAGCTCCGCGCCGCCTCGACGGTGATCAGGCCGGTCTGGCGCCAGCCGTCGCTGACCTGGGCCTGACCGGGGCGGATGTCCATCGGCAGCACCGCCAGCAACCAGCCCGGCACCCCGTCGGCGAGGTCCGGCTGGCTGCGTTCGACGATCACCCGGCCGCTCGCGTCGGTGAGGCGGATCAGGCGGTAGTGCCCGCCGTCGAAGAGCGCCGAGACCAGCAACTCGGCGGTCGCCGCGTCCTTGTTCTGCTGCGACATCGACAAGGCCAGCGACACCGCGCCGTCACTCGACTGGGCCTGCAGCTGTTGCTCGAAATAGCCCCGCGCGGTGAGCAGGCTCACCGCAAACGCGCCGACGAGCACCACGCCCATCGCCACCACCACACTGATCCACAATCGTCTTAAAAGAGACATCTTTATTCCTTCAGGGAATATATCCTTCGGTCTGCATCCGCAGTAGCACGTCCCGCCAGCGCGACAGCCGGTCCACCGGCTGCGATGCCTGCATGGCTCCGCCGACGAACACGCCCTGCGTATTGAAGCTGAAAACCGGCGCCAGATCGGGCCGGGCCGTCGCCGGCCGGATCGTCGTGACGAGATTGTCGAGGATCAGCGGCACCGCTTCGGGCGCCGCGTAATAGCTCAACACCATGTGCGCCTGGGTCACGCCGCTGGCCGGCCCGCCGATCCGCGCCCGCACGTAGGTCATGCGCAGGCGCTGCTCCGCCACGCCGAGTTCGCGCAGCGTAAAGTACTTGGCAAAGACGAAATCCTCGCAGTCGCCGGCACCCTTGCCCAGCGTTTCGAGCGGCGTCGCCCAGTAGTCGGCCTGACCCCACACCACCGGATCGTCGGCAAAGCGGATGCGCCGGTTGAAGAACTCATTGACCCGCCGCAACTGTTCATCCTCGGGCAGCTCGCGCCAGCCCGCCAGGCCGCTCCGCCACGCGTCGACCGCCTCCGCCGCCGCCGGCCCGAAACGCTGCAGTGCCACCTGACGCATCCGCTCCAGCTCGAATCCGCCCCACGCCAGGCCGGCGATCAGGAGCGCGGCAAGGCCCGCCGCCGCCCGGCGCCAACAAGGCCCCGCGACGCCGAGGCGTGGCCAGGAGGCAGGAAAAAGACGCATGAAATATCGGCGGCAGCGCGGGTCGGAACGGTACTCATCAGCCTGTCATACGGGCGACGTGGATCGCGCAGGCATCGGGCGTTCAACGGCATCGCGGCGAAAAAGTTAAGTTTTGCGCCGCCGCATCCGTCAATTGTGAAAATTTTATTCCTGAGCTGCATATCGGGCCGCCGCCGGGCCTGAAAGTGCAAATACTGCGCAACCGGGAGTGTCCGCGGCCCGTAAAATCCGTCGGCATTGGTCAGCGCAGCTGGCCGGAGCGGAATGCCGAGCCGCCGCTTCCGCGCCCGCCCGGCGCTCCCGACACATCCAAACAACGAGACGACAATGTTCAAAGCGACAAAGCTCTCCGTCTGCCTGTCCTTATCCCTCCTCGCCATGTCATCGGCCCACGCCGTCGCGCCCGGCACCCTGGCCGATGCGATCGAGAAGGCGATCATGCGCAACCCGGAAGTCATGGCCCGCCTCCACGACTATCAGGCTTCCGACGCAGAACGCGATGTCGCCCGGGGCGGCTATTTCCCGCGGGTCGACCTGCAGGGCTACACCGGCCGCGAACGTCGCGACACGCCGACCAGCGCGCCCCTCAGCTACAACCGCCCCGGCTACCAGCTGCAGCTGCGCCAGCTGGTCTTCGACGGCTTCGCCACCCGCAACGACGTGCGCCGGCTCGGCTTCGCCCGCGCCACCCGCTACTTCGAACTGCTCGGCACCACCGACGAAACCGCCTTCGAAGCCGCCCGCGCCTATCTCGACGTGCTGCGCTACCGCGAGCTGTCGGCGCTGGCCCAGGAAAACTGGGCCATCCACAAGGAAACCGTCGACCAGATCGAACGCCGCGTGAAAGCCGGCGTCGGCCGCCGGGTCGATCTCGAACAGGCCTTCGGCCGCCTCGCCCTCGCCCAGTCCAACTGGCTCACCGAAAGCTCCAACCTGCACGACGTCAGCCAGCGCTTCCAGCGCGTGGTCGGCGATGCGCCGGCCGAGCGGCTCGAAAAACCGCCGCTGCTGGGCGACAAGCTGCCGGTCGAGCAGGACGTCCTCCGCCAGGCGATCACCGACAACCCCGGCTTCCGCGCCGCGGTCGCCAACATCCGTGCCTCGCGCGCCAACGTGGACGTGCAGCGCGCCAACTACTCGCCCACCGTCGAACTGCGCGCCAGCACCGGCATGGACCGCAACCTCCTCGGCGTCGCCGGCGACACCAACTCGAGCGCGCTGCAGGTGCTGCTCAACTGGAACCTTTTCAAGGGCGGCGCCGACGAAGCCCGCGTACGCCAGTCCCACGAACAGCTCTACAACGCCACCGACCTGCGCGACAAAGCCTGCCGCGACATCCGCCAGCAGACCGCGATCGCCTGGAACGACGTCAAGAAGCTGAAGGAACAGCTGGTCTACCTCGAACAGCACCAGCTGTCGACCGAAAAAGCCCGCGACGCCTATCGCCAGCAGTTCGACATCGGCCAGCGCAGCCTGCTCGACGTGCTCAACACCGAGAACGAACTCTTCGACGCCAAGCGCGCCAGCGCCCGCGCCCGCTACGACCTGACCCAGGCCGAGCTGCGCGTGCTGACCCAGACCCACCGCATCCTGCCCAGCGTGCAGCTCACGCCGGTGACCCGCAGCGGCCCCGAAGAAGCCGGCGTCACCGAACCCGGCGAAGACGAAACCGTGCTGTGCAGCACCGTGCTGCCGGTCGTCGCGCCCCTCGACACCGTCGGCGCGATGCAGGGCCGCCCGCAGCCCGCCGCGGTGCCGCTGCCGTCGGTGACCTCCGCCCCGGTAGCCGCAAGCCCGGCCGCAACCCCGGCTGCCGCCACCGCACCGGCGCTCGAACCGCTCGTCAGATCGTGGGCCGCCGCGTGGTCGGCGAAGGACGTCAAAGGCTACACGTCGTTCTACTCGAGCCAGTTCAAACCCGAGCAGGGCACGCTCGAGCAGTGGATGGCCGTCCGCGAAAAACGCATCGCCAGACCCGGCAGCATCGCCGTCGACGTCGACAAGCTGAACGTCCGCAGCCTGTCGCCAACCTCCGCCGAAGCCAGCTTCGTGCAGCATTACCGCTCGAGCGCTTACACCGACTCGATGAACAAGACGCTCCAGTACCAGCTCGAAAACGGCCAGTGGAAGATCGTCCGCGAATCGAACCGCTGAATCGAACCACCAAATCCCGGCGCGGCCGGGCACAAAAAAAGGAGCCGGTACCGGCTCCTTTTTTTGTGCTGAATCCAGCTTACAGATGCGGCTGCATGACCCGGCGGTAGAACTCGTGGAAGTGCTGCATGCCGTCCTCGTAGGGCGACTGGTAGGGCCCGACTTCGTTGCGCCCTTCTTTCATCAGCGCCAGACGTCCGCGGTCCATGCGCTCGCCGATGTCGTCGTCCTCGATCGCGGTTTCCATGTAGGCGGCCTGCTCGGCCTCGACGAATTCCCGCTCGAACTCGAGGATTTCCTCCGGGTAATAGAACTCGACGACGTTGGTCGTCTTGTTCACATCCGTCGGGATCAGCGTGCTCACCACTAACACGTGCGGATACCACTCGACCATGATGTTGGGGAAGTAGGTGAGCCAGATCGCCCCGTGCTTCGGCATCTCGCCGCCGCTGTAGTTCAGCACCGCCTCGTGCCAGCGCTGGTAGGCCGGCGAGCCGGGCTTCTTCAGCGAGGTGATGCCGACCCGCTGCACCGAGTACCACTCGCCGAACTGCCAGGTCAGGTCATCGCAGGTGACGAAATGGCCCAGCCCCGGGTGGTAGGGCGCGACGTGGTAATCCTCGAGGTAGACCTCGATGAAGGTCTTCCAGTTGTAGTTGCACTCGTGGATCTCGACCTTGTCGAGCTTGTAGCCGTCGAACTTCAGCTCGCCCGCCACCTGCATGCCCGCCAGATCGGCATTGGCCGAGCGCGGTCCCTTGAACAGCAGCCCCTGCCAGCGCTCGAGCTTGTCACGCTGCAGATTGAGGCAGGGATTGTCGGGAAAATGCGGCGCGCCGATCAGCAGCCCGTCCGGGTTGTAGGTCCAGCGGTGGATCGGGCAGACGATGTTGCGCTCGGCCACGCCCGAGCCCTGCAGCATGATCGCCTGGCGATGGCGGCAGATGTTCGACATCCGGTAAAAACCGTCGTCGCGGTTGATCAGCGTCTTGGCGTGATCCAGCCATTCAAGCGAACGGAACTGGTTGACTTCCGGCACCATCAGCTCATGGCCGACGTAGCCGGGACCGGCATCGAAGAGGAGACGCTTCTCCAGTTCGAAGATCTTTTCGTCGAAATACCATGAAACCGGCAACTGCGAAACTGCCGGCGAAAGAAGTGCCTGAGAAGCGATGTCAGACATCCCGAACCCCCTGATCGAAAGCGAAAGCCCGAAACGTAAAGCTCGCCATTGTATAGTATTACGCGTTTGACCTGTAGCCCGGCGATAGGCTATTTTTACGGTTTGCCTCCTGTCAGCCCCGGCCGAGCATGGTCAAAACACCCGCAAGCAAGTCCGCCAGTTTCGAATCGGCCGTCGCCGAACTCGAAACCATCGTCCAGGAAATGGAAAACGGCCAGCTTCCGCTGGATCAGGCCCTCGCCGCCTACCAGCGCGGCACCGCCCTCCTCCGTCACTGCCAGAATCAGCTCACGCAGGCCGAGCAGACCATCCGCGTCCTCGAAGCCGAGGCCACCCCGGGAGACACCCAGCCATGACCGCCACGTTCAGCCAATGGATGGGCGACATCCAGCAGCGCACCGAAGCCGCCCTCGAGCACGCCCTGCCGGCCGCCGACCTCGCCCCCGCACGCCTGCATGAGGCCATGCGCTACGCCGTCCTCGGCGGCGGCAAACGGGTCCGTCCGCTGCTCGTCCATGCTGGCGGCCAACTCACCGGCGCCGCGCCCGGGCGTCTCGACCGCGTCGCCTGCGCCATCGAGATGATCCACGCCTACTCGCTGGTGCACGACGACATGCCGTGCATGGACGACGACGTGCTGCGCCGCGGCAAGCCGACCGTCCACGTCCAGTACGACGAAGCCACCGCGCTGCTGGTCGGCGACGCGCTGCAGACCCAGGCTTTCCTGCACATCACCGAGGCGACGGTGTCCGACGACCCGCTGCGCCAGATCGCGATGATCCGTCAGCTCGCCCAGGCCACCGGCTCGCGCGGCATGTGCGGCGGTCAGGCCATCGACCTGGCCTCGGTCGGCCAGCAGCTCACGCTGCCCGAACTCGAGTTCATGCACATCCACAAGACCGGCGCGCTGATCCGCGCCTCGATCAATCTGGGCGTACAGTGTGGTCACGGCCTCGACGACGGCCAGATGGCCACCCTCGACCACGTCGGCAAGGTCATCGGCCTGCTGTTCCAGGTGGTCGACGACATCCTCGACACCGAGGCCGACACCGCCACCCTCGGCAAGACCGCCGGCAAGGATGCCGCCAACGACAAGCCCACCTACGTGAGCCTGCTCGGCGTCGCCCGCGCCCGCCAGCTCGCCGAGGAGCTGTGCCAGGACGCCCTCGACCGCCTCGCCCCGTTCGGCGACACCAGCCAGCGCCTGGCCGAACTGACGCGCTTCATCATCCGCCGCCAGTTCTGACACGAACACCTATCAACGACCCGGTAACCCGGAATGCCTCAAGCCACGCCGCCCGCCCACCCCCGCGCCAGCCTGCTCGACAGGATCGCGTCGCCCGCGGACCTGCGCAAACTCGACCCCGGCGAACTTCCCGCCCTGGCCGACGAACTGCGCAACTTCCTGATCGATTCCGTTTCCCGCACCGGCGGCCACCTGTCCTCCAACCTCGGCACCGTCGAGCTGACCATCGCCCTGCACTACGTCTTCAACACTCCCGAAGACCGCATCGTCTGGGATGTCGGCCACCAGACCTACGCCCACAAGGTGCTCACCGGCCGCCGCGGCGCGATGGCCGGCCTGCGCCAGTACCACGGCATCTCGGGCTTTCCGCGGCGCAGCGAAAGCGGCTACGACACCTTCGGCACCGCCCACTCCTCCACTTCGATCTCGGCCGCCCTCGGCATGGCCGAAGCCGCCCGCCTGCGCGGCGAGGAGCGCCGCGCGATCGCGGTGATCGGCGACGGCGCGATGACCGCTGGCATGGCCTTCGAAGCCCTCAACAACGCCGGCGACATCCACGACACCAACCTGCTGGTCATCCTCAACGACAACGAGATGTCCATCTCGCCGCCGGTCGGCGCGCTCAACAAACACCTCTCGCGCCTCCTGTCCGGCCGGCTCTACAACGGTGCCCGGCAGATCGGCAAGCGCTTCCTCGAAAACCTGCCGCCGCCGGTCTTCGAACTCGCCCGCCGCACCGAGGAGCACGTCAAGGGCATGGTCATGCCCGGCACGATGTTCGAGGAATTCGGCTTCAACTACATCGGCCCCATCGACGGCCACGACCTCCAGTCCCTACTGCCCACGCTGCAGAACCTGCGCACCCTGAAGGGCCCCCAGTTCCTGCACGTGATCACCCGCAAGGGCCAGGGCTACAAGCTCGCCGAAGCCGACCCGATCCTCTACCACGGCGTGTCGCGCTTCGACCACGCCGCCGGCATCGCCACCGGCAAGGACACCAAAAGCGGCGGCAAGCTCAGCTACACCCAGGTCTTCGGCGACTGGCTGTGCGACATGGCCGCCAGCGACAAACGCCTCGTCGCGATCACGCCGGCGATGCGCGAAGGCTCCGGCATGGTCCGCTTCGCCAACGAATATCCCGACCGCTACTACGACGTGGGGATCGCCGAGCAGCACGCCCTCACCTTCGCCGCCGGCCTCGCCTGCGAAGGCCTCAAGCCGGTGGTGGCGATCTACTCGACCTTCCTGCAGCGCGCCTACGACCAGCTCATCCACGACGTCGCGCTGCAGAACCTGCCGGTGATGATGGCCATCGACCGTGCCGGCCTGGTCGGCGCCGACGGCGCCACCCACCACGGCGCCTTCGACCTGTCCTACCTGGCCTGCATCCCCAACCTGACGATCTTCTGCCCGGCCGACGAAAACGAATGCCGGCAGATGCTCTACACCGCCTACCGGCACGACGGCCCGACCGCCGTGCGCTACCCGCGCGGCAGCGGCCTCGGCGTCCAGCCGCTCACCGAGATGAGCGCCCTGCCGATCGGCAAGGGAGAAATCCGCCGCAGCGGCCGCCGCATCGCACTGCTGGCCTTCGGCAGCCTGCTCGGCGCGGCGCTGCAGGCCGGCGAACAACTCGACGCCACCGTCGCCAACATGCGTTTCGTGAAGCCCATCGACCGGGAACTGATCGCCCGGCTGGCGGCCGAACACGAGCTGCTGGTCACCCTCGAGGAAAATTCGGTGATCGGCGGCGCCGGCGCCGAAGTCGCCCGGGCCGTGCACGACGCCGGCCTGTCAACCCGCGTTGTGCAGATGGGCCTGCCCGACCGCTTCGTCGATCATGGCGATCAGGGCCAGCTCCTCGCCGAAGTCGGCCTCGACGCCGCCAGCATCCTGAAGCACATAGACCAAACCTATCGACCGAATAGTTGAGTGCTTTTGTCGGGAATGATAGGATCAACTCGTTCGGGGGCCCAGATCCCCGCGAGACTTATAGAGAAACAGCCATGACTACGCCTGACACCCTTACCAGCATCCCGGACGTCCAGAACTCCGCCGATTCCCGCCAGCTTGCCATCAACAAGGTCGGCATCAAGTCCATCCGTCACCCGGTCAAGGTGCAGGACAAGGACGGCGGCGTGCAGCACACCATCGCCGTCTTCAACATGTACGTCGGCCTGCCCCACAATTTCAAGGGCACCCACATGTCGCGCTTCGTGGAGATTCTGAACAGCCACGAACGCGAGATCTCGGTCGAATCCTTCGAGCCGATGCTGCGCGAGATGGTCCAGAAACTCGAAGCCGAAACGGGCCACGTCGAGATGACCTTCCCCTACTTCATCAACAAGGCCGCGCCGGTTTCCGGCGTGCAGAGCCTGATGGACTACGAGGTCACCTTCATCGGCGAAGTCCGCGAAGGCGGGCACTATGAGTTCACGATGCGCGTCGTCGTGCCGGTCACCAGCCTGTGCCCCTGCTCGAAGAAGATTTCCTCGTACGGCGCCCACAATCAGCGCTCGCACGTCACCGTCACCACCACCACCAACGATCACCTGTGGATCGAGGAACTGGTCCAGCTCGTCGAAGGCCAGGCCTCGTGCGAACTCTACGGCCTGCTCAAGCGCCCCGACGAGAAATTCGTCACCGAACGCGCCTACGACAACCCCAAGTTCGTCGAGGACATGGTCCGCGACGTGGCCGGCTGCATGAACCGCGAACCGCGCATCGACGCCTACATCGTCGAATCCGAGAACTTCGAATCCATCCACAACCACTCGGCCTACGCGCTGATCGAGCACGACAAGCGCCTGGGCTGAAAGGCGCGACGGCAGACAAAAAAAACGGCACCCGAAGGTGCCGTTTTTTTTTCGCACTGCCAGCAATCAAGCCTTGGCAGCAGCCTTCGCAGCGAAGGACTTGTAGTCGAGCTTTTCCTTGATCCGCGCGGACTTGCCGGAACGGCTGCGCAGGTAGTAGAGCTTGGCCCGACGCACATCGCCGCGACGCTTCACTTCAATGCTGGCGACCAGGGGGGAGTAGGTCTGGAACGTACGCTCCACGCCTTCACCGGAGGAAATCTTGCGTACGATGAAAGCAGAGTTGAGGCCACGGTTACGCTTGGCGATGACGACGCCTTCGTAAGCCTGCAGACGCTCGCGGTTGCCTTCCTTCACCTTGACTTGGACCACCACGGTATCGCCGGGAGCGAACTCGGGGACGGTCTTGCCCTGGGTCAGGCGGGCGATTTCTTCTTGTTCCAGTTGCTGAATGAGGTTCATGCGTGACTCCTGAAAAATAAGGCCTTCGGCCGTTCGTGCAGAGCAGGTCGCCACCTGATGCACGCCATTGTTATGAAACCGGGAAAATCAGCCTCCCGGCTTCGTGTCTGCCTGCCGGAATGCTTCCAGCAGGCGGAACTCTTCCTTGCTCAAGGCGCGCGCCGCCAACAGATCGGGCCGCCTCTTGCCGGTCTGGCCGAGCGACTGCTGCAGCCGCCAGCGCCGGATTTCGGCGTGATTGCCCGACATCAGCACATCGGGCACCGCCATCCCTTCATACACCACCGGGCGGGTGTAGTGCGGACAATCCAGCAGACCGTCGACGAACGAATCTTCGACCGCCGAGTCACCGTCATTGAGCGCACCCGGCAGTTGCCGGATCATCGCATCGAGCAGGACCATCGCCGGCAACTCGCCTCCGGAGAGGACGAAGTCGCCGAGGGAAATCTCTTCGTCGACACAACGCTCGATCAAACGCTGGTCAACGCCTTCGTAACGACCGCACAGCAACACCAGCGCCGGCTCAGCCACCAGTTCCAGCACCCGCCGGTGCTCCAGTCGCCGCCCCTGGGGCGACAGATAGATCACCCGGCCCGCGGCACCAACCGAGTCGGCCTGACGCGCTTTCGCTGCGACGATCGACTTTTCCAGCGGCCCCGGCAGCATCACCATGCCCGGACCGCCGCCGTACGGTCGATCATCGACCGTGCGGTAACGATCCTCGGCAAAATCCCGGGGATTCCAGCAATTCAGCTCGTAGAGTCCGCGCGCCTGCGCCCGGCCGGTGATGCCGAAACCCGACAGCGCCGCGAACATCTCGGGAAACAGCGTAACGACATCGTAGGCCTTGCGAGCCGTCCCGGCCGCTACCAATCCGCTTCCCATTCGACGGAGATGCTGCCGGTAGCCGTATCCACAGCCGTCACGTAGCTGGCAACGAAGGGGATCAGTCTCTCGGTCTCGCCGTCCCGGACCTGCAGCACGTCGTGTGCGCCGGTCGACAACAGTCCCGTGACCTTCCCCAGCACGACGCCGACGCTGTTCCGCACCTCCAGGCCGACCAGGTCGGCCCAGTAGTATTCATCCTTGTCCGGCTCGGGCATGGCCTCGCGGGGCGCGGCAACGTAAAAACCGGCAAGGGTTTCGGCCACATTGCGGTCGGGCACTTCGGCAAAGCTTGCGACCACGTGGCCTTTGCCGTGCTCCTTGCACCCTTTGACGGTGTAAGGCACCCATTCCGTACCGTCCGGATCGGTGCCGAGCCACCACTGAGGCATCTTCTTCCACGACAGCGGATCGTCCCCGAAAGGATGAACCCTGACCCAGCCTCCCACGCCGAAGGGAGCGACGATCCGCCCCAGAACAATCATCGGCACATTACTCGCGAGACGGGACAATGACGCAATCTGCTCAGGCAGCCGCCTTGGCAGCCTGCTTCACCAGACGCGAAACGGTGTCGGACAGCTGAGCGCCGTTGCCCTGCCAGTAGGCAAGACGCTCGGCGTTGACGACGAGGTTCTTCTCGGCGCCGGAGGCAACCGGGTTGTAGTAACCGACGCGCTCGATGAAACGGCCGTCGCGGCGATTGCGGGAATCGGCGGCAACGATGTTGTAGAAAGGACGCTTCTTGGAACCGCTGCGGGCAAGACGAATGACAACCATGACTATCCCTGATCCGATGGAATTGGAAAAACGGTAGATATTAAATCACCGCAATGAAAACATCAAGAAGACCCGCCTGCCGAAAACCCGCCGCCCGTCACCGTCCCGCCCCTCAAAAGGGCCGCGCGGGAGCCGGCGCCGATTCAGGACACATGTTTGCGGGGAACTTAATTACAATAGCAAACCCGGCTTCGAGAACACGCAGGCAATGAGCGCCGCCGATTCCCCTCTTTCCGACCGCACGGCCCCGATCCTCGACTGGCTGGCCACCGAGCTATCCGCCGACGCGGACCTCGAACTGGCCACTCTCGTCCGTCACCTCGACGAGCTTGGCCGCCCCGAGATCAGCCGCAACCAGTTCCACCGCTGCCTGGATCTGCTCCACACCCGCGCGCTCGCCATCAGCCGGCTTCACCGGGCGCACTTCGCCAGCGCAGCGCTGCCGCTCACCGTCGACCTCCACCGTACCGCGACGCGGCTTGTTTCGGTGCTCGGCAAGATCGCCGCCGGTTACGACGAGGTTCTCACCGAAGTGCGGCACCGCCTCGTGCGGACGATGCGCCGCAATCCGGAAGCGATCAGCGCAAAGGCGCTCGAGATTCTCGGCGAACAGCTGACCATTTCCCACCTCGCCGGCAACAGCGCGCCATTCGAGTTCTGGCTGCATGCCCACGCGTTCTTCGTCGGCGGCCGCTCCGAGGCCTCGACCGACACCAAGGCCGGCGGCATCCCCGACGCGACGCTGAAGGCCTACAAGTATCTGCTCGCCTTTTCGGCGGCCCAGCCCGAGGGGCTCACCGGGGCCGAAATCAACTGGCTCGCCGAATACCTCGCCGTCAACGCCAAGAGCATCATCCTGCGGCACAGTCCGCCCGGCGAGGGCGGGCTGGGCTGGCTGTGGATCGATCCGGACCAGGACACGCCGCCGATCGCGATCAACCGGCGCGAGCCGCCGGAGGTCGACGGCCTGATCTTCTTCACCGCCGAAGAACTGGCCCGCCGCACCACCACGCTGATCGAGCAACTCGAAAGCGACGGCCCCGCACCGGCCGACGTTCCCGCCGGCCTGCCGCGCGCCGAAACCGCCACGCTGCTGCGCCGCGTCCGCGAATACTGGGCCTCGCCGCCGCACCGCGAGCATTCCCGGCGCCGCAACCAATATGCGGTCAGCGTGTGCAGCGGCCTTGAAACCATCTGGAAGATGCTGCGCGAACCGGGCTCCAGCCGTCAGAACCGTTACGCCTGCGAATGGATGGTGGTCAATGAAAGCCCCACCGGCTACGCAATCATGCAGGTGACAGGCACCGCCAGCAATCTGACGCCCGGCATCGCCATCGCGATCCGCCGCGGCGACGACGAGCCATGGACGCTGTGCGTCGTCCGCTGGATCCGCAGCGAAACGCCGGAGCAGATCGAACTCGGCCTGCAGGTCATCGCCAATACCGCCAAGCCGGTTTCGGTGGGCTTCCGCTGCGCCGAACAGACCCGTCCGATGCGGCCGGCCCTCGTCCTGCCGCCGATTGCCGCGCTCGGCCGGCAGCAGGCGATCCTCGCGCCGGCCGGCACCTATTCGGCGCGCCGTTTCATGCTGGTCTCCGACACCCAGCGCCTGTACATCGCCCAGGGCCGCCTCCTGAGCCTCGACATGCAGACCCCCTCGGTCGAACTCTTCCAGTACGAAATCGACCCCTATCCGCTATGAGCGC
>SSSX01000092.1 GCA_015657735.1 Zoogloeaceae bacterium | reverse complement strand
CGCTGGTGGACCGTGCGAAAGCCGCGCAGCACCAGCAGCGCGGTGGCCACCATGCCGACGATGGCGGCCATGATCCAGTCGTGCAGATGGGCGCGGGCTTCGGCGACGTCGGCGCCGGTGCGGCGGTCGACGCGTTGCTTGAGCTCGGCCACCGCGATCGCCCCCTCGGCGCGCCGGGCGTCGTAGTCGCGGCCATGGACCAGCCCGACGGCCAGCTCGGGATGGGGCACGCCTTCCGACACGAAAGTCCGGGTCGCCGGGTCGTACAGGCCCTGGGTGGCGGCGAAGGCGACCTGTTCGAGGGCCTTCAGGGCTTCGGCTTCGGCCAGCACGCGCTCGAGGGCTTCGAGCTCGGCGCCGTCGAAGCCGAGGGCCACCATGCGCGCCCGCAGCGACGCCCGCGGCCCGTCGCGGCGCGGTACGAACGGCGTGGTGCCGGCGATGACGCGGTCCCAGTAAGTGACCGGTTCGTCGTCGACAACCGGCGGCCGGTCGCCCTCGCGGATCGCCAGGATCGCGTAGTAGTAGGTGAGGTAGCGGGTTTCGCCGGTGACCGCGTAACTGCGCACCAGCCGCGTCAGGGTGTCCATTTCGCGGCGCAGGTCGTCCATCTGGCGCAAGGTGTCGAAGCGGTTCTCCTGCACCGCCTGAACCCGGTCGAAGGCCGCCAGCACGAGCAGCGAGAGCAGCCCGTTGATGCCAACGAAGAGCAGCAGGATCGCCGAAAAGATGAGGGACAGCCGGGAGAGCTTCATGGACCTGACGGGCTTAGCGCGGAGCCGCCCTCACACAGTCTGCCGGCGCCGGCAGACCAGCTCGCTGAGCAGATCGAGCACGCAGTAGAAGGCCCCGGCGGCCAGCGGCGGATTGCACACCGGCCACCCCAGAGCGGGCAGTTCGCTGCGCCAGCGCCAGTTGCCGAGCCAGGTTCCCCACAGTTCCATCGCCAGCGACAGCAGGAACATCGTCGCGTACAGCCGCGGCGCTGGCCCCCAGCGCAGGCAGGCCAGGAAGATCAGCAGCAGCAGCGGGCCGAAGCGGTCGAGCCCGCCGAGCGCCAGCGCCGTGACGCCGGCCAGCGCCAGCCACGGGGTGGCCGCCAGCCAGCGGCCGGGCAGGCGGTCGGCCAGCCGCAGCCCGAGCCAGTAGAGCAGCACGTGGCCGGGCGGCACGAACAGCGGCAGATTGCCGAGGCGGTAGTCGTAGAGCCCCCACACCAGCGACAGCACCACTTCGCCGACCGTCGCGATGGCGAGGCAGGCGACGAGCCGCGGGCGCAGCGCCACCTCGCCGTGCATCAGCGCGAGGCACATCCCCCAGGCCCACAGATTGACCAGCGGCTGCCCCCAGGCACCGCCGAAGCGGTCGACGACCAGGCCGGCGGCGATGGTCAGGCCGCTGGCGGCGAGGAGGGGGGCCTCTTTCACGGCGCGGTGGTCGGTCAATGAACCTTCACGGACCGGCCCGGAATGGCGGGAGCGGGACGCACGGCGGCTTCATTCAGCGGCAGGTCACTCGATGCCCTGGCTGGCCAGGTATTCCTCGTAGGTGCCGCGGTAGTCGACGATGTCGCCGGGGCCACGGATTTCGAGGATGCGGGTGGCGATCGACGACACGAAGGCGCGGTCGTGGGACACGAAGAACAGCGTGCCGCCGAAATCGGCGATGCCCGAGTTGAGCGATTCGATGGATTCCATGTCCATGTGGTTGGTCGGCTCGTCGAGGAGCAGCACGTTCTTGCGCTGCAGCATCAGCTTGCCGAAGAGCATCCGGCCCTGCTCGCCGCCGGAGATCACCTTGACCGACTTCTTCACGTCGTCGCCCTTGAAGAGCAGACGGCCGAGCGTGCCGCGGATCAGGGTTTCGGCATCGTCGCCCTCGTAGCCGCCCTCGCGCACATAGCCGCTGATCCAGTCGGTGAGGTTCTCGCCGCCGGCGAAGTCTTCGGCGTGATCCTGCGCGTAGTAGCCGAGCTTGGCCTTTTCGGCCCACTTCACGGTGCCGAACTGCGGCGCCAGGCCGTGCAGGCCGGGGCCGACCAGCAGCTTGAGCAGCGTGGTCTTGCCGATGCCGTTCTCGCCGATGATGGCGATGCGGTCGTTGGCGTCGGCGGTGAAGGTGAAGTTCTTGATGATCGGCTTGGCCGGGTCGTAGCCGAAGGTGAGGTTTTCGATCTCGACGGCCTGGCGGTGCAGCTTTTCCTTCTCGTCGTAATCGAAGCGGATCCACGGATACTGGCGGCTGGACGGCTTGAATTCGTCGATCTTGATTTTCTCGATCTGCTTGGCGCGGCTGGTCGCCTGACGCGCCTTGGACTTGTTGGCGCTGAAGCGGCGCACGAACTCCTGCAGCTCCTGGACCTTCTCCTTGGCCTTCTGGTTGGCCGCCGACTGGCGCTCGCGGGCCTGGGTCGAGGCTTCGATGTAGTCGTCCCAGGTGCCCGGCCACACCTGGATGCGGCCGTAGTCGAGGTCGGCCATGTGGGTGCACACCTGGTTCAGGAAGTGACGGTCGTGGGAGATCACGATCATCGTCGAGTTGCGCTGGTTGAGCACGTCCTCGAGCCAGCGGATGGTGTTGATGTCGAGGTTGTTGGTCGGTTCGTCGAGCAGCAGGATGTCCGGGTTGGCGAACAGGGCCTGCGCCAGCAGCACGCGCAGCTTCCAGCCCGGCGCGACCTCGCGCATCGGGCCGGTGTGCTGTGCGGTCGGGATGCCGACCCCGTGCAGCAGCTCGCCGGCGCGCGCCTCGGCGGTGTAGCCGTCGTATTCGGCGAAGTGGCCTTCCAGCTCGGCGGCCTTCATGTAGTCGTCCTCGGTCGCCTCGGGGTTGGCGTAGATGGCGTCCTTCTCCTGCATGCAGGCCCACATCTCGGCGTGCCCCTGCATCACCACGTCGAGCACCCGCACGTCCTCGTAGGCGAACTGGTCCTGCTTCAGGAAGGCCATGCGCTCGCCGCTGTCGATCGACACATTGCCGGCGGACGGTTCGAGCACGCCGGCCAGGATCTTCATGAACGTGGACTTGCCGGCCCCGTTGGCGCCGATCAGGCCGTAGCGGTTGCCGTCGCCGAACTTGACGGAGACGTTCTCGAACAGGGGCTTGGCCCCGAACTGCATGGTGATGTTGTTGGCAATGAGCACGGCGGGTAATCCTCAAGTTCCGGCAAGCGGAACGGCGAAACGGACACAAGTAGAAAGCGCCGGCTTGTGGCCGGCGCAGCTTGCGCGGAATTTATCATGTCGTTCAAGCACCTGAGAACTTTTCTCGGGCCTGCTGCGGCACATCAGACGAGGGATGGACCGGACACGATGGCCGCCGCTTCCTTCTCGGAAATCCGCACCGTCGCGGTGGCGATCACGTGGATCGTCAGCCAGTCGTGCAAACGCGCCGCGCCCTCGCCCTCGAAGGACAGGAAACGGCAGCCCAGCTGACCGCCGTCGGCGCCGAACACGAAGTTCATCGTCCGCGCCTCGCCACGGATCTCGTCGGGGATGCCCTCCAGCTGCAGCACGAAGCCAAAGGTTTGCGGCTCGACCGGCGGCGCCCCCAGCAACACGCTGAAACCTTCGAGCGACAGGTCATTGACCGGCAGCCGCTGCCCGTCCATGTGCACCCAGAAGCAGACGCTGCCCCAGCGCCTCGCCACGAAACGCTGCCGCCGCCGGCGCTCGCCCTCGGCCTCGCCCGCCATCGTTTCCTCGTCCGCCATCCGCCCGATCCTCCAGAAATACAACAACGGGACATGCAATCCCGCCAAATCGACAATTCTATTTAAAAGTGATTTTTTTGGCCAAAAAAACAAACTTGAAAGAGCCGCCGACACAAATCATTGTGACTTTCCGTTAAATACAAATTGGATACACACAAATTATAAATTACCTGTCGGAAATTTTTACAAAGACATAAAGACACATTTTTAAACAGTTTTAAATTGTTGATTTGTATACACCATCCCAAACCGGGCACGCATTTTGCTCAAAATGGGCGAGCAATTGGAAATCATCCCGTTGCCAAATTTTTTTGACGATTTTCTCACTGGAGTTTTCAAATGAAAAAACTGCTTGCTCTCGCGCTGATCGCCGCCGCCGGCGCTGCCCACGCCGACACCATCTCTTTCTCCGACAGCTTTGGCCTGGCCAAGACCAACTGGACCCACACGCTCAACCTGCAGCAGTTCGACACCTAGCTGGGCACCCTGAACTCCGTCACCTTCAACTACGGCGGTCAGGTTTCGACCCTGTTCAAGCTTGAGAGCCTGGACGCCGCCCCGGCCACCCTGACCGCCAACGCGAACGCCAGCCTGGTCTTCGGCGGCCCGATCGCCAACACCCTGAACATCGCCGGCTCCGCCTCCACCGGCGTGCAGGCCTTCGACGGCGTCATCGACTTCGGCGGCACCTCCGGCGCCGTCGTCGGCCCGGTGGTCGGCAACAACGCCGACGTGCTGACCCTGCTGGCCGGTCTCGGCGCCTATCAGGGCCTCGGCACCTTCGGCATCAACGTGGACGCCAACGGCGCGTCCAACGCCACCGGCGCCGGCAACCTGATCAGCCAGATCAGCACCGAAGCGATGGCCGAAATCACCGTGACCTACGATTACACCAAGGCCGTGCAGCAGGTTCCGGAACCCGCCTCGATGGCCCTGCTGGGCCTGGGCGCCGTCGGCCTCGCCGCGACCCGTCGCCGCAAGTAATTGTCGCGCCGCCGGCCTCGCCGGATGCCCGTGCAAAGCAGAAAAGCCACCGCGAGGTGGCTTTTCTGCTGTTGGGCCGCCGGAGCCGCGCCGGGCCGGCCCTTACTCGTCGTCCATCGCCGCCGAGGTGTACACCGCCTGCACGTCGTCGAGGGATTCCAGCGCGTCGAGCAGCTTCTGCATGCGCAGGGCGTCGTCGCCGGCCAGCTCGGTATCGTTGAGCGGTTTCATCGTGACTTCGCCGAACTCGGCGGTGAAGCCGGCCTTTTCCAGCGCTTCCTTGACCTCGCCGAACTGGTAGGGCTCGGTGAGCACCTCGATCGAACCGTCGTCGTTCGGCACCACGTCGTCGGCGCCGGCTTCCAGCGCGGCTTCCATCAGCGCGTCTTCCGGGGTGCCCGGCGCGAACAGCAGCTGGCCGCAGTGCTTGAACTGGAACGACACGCAACCGTCGGTGCCCATGTTGCCGCCGTACTTGTTGAAGGCGTGACGCACGTCGGCCACGGTGCGGGTCTTGTTGTCGGTGAGGCAATCGACCATCACCGCCGCACCGCCGATGCCGTAGCCTTCGTAGCGGGCTTCCTCGTAGGTGACGCCTTCGAGTTCGCCGGTGCCCTTCTTGACGGCCCGGTCGATGTTGTCGGCCGGCATGTTCACGGCCTTGGCCCGGTCCACCGCCAGGCGCAGGCGCGGATTGAAGCCCGCGTCGCCGCCGCCCATGCGGGCCGCGACGGTGATTTCCTTGGCCAGCCGCGAAAAGACCCGGCCGCGCTTCTCATCTTGCCGGCCCTTGCGGTGCTGGATGTTGGCCCACTTGGAATGACCCGCCATGATTCTGTGTCCTTGGTTTGCAACGGAAAACGACGATTTTACCCCGCCGCTCCCGCTTCGCGCAGCCCGCACTTGCGACGGATCGATCGGCGCAGCTTTTTTCGGGCCGGGCGGGCGGATTTCATGCCCGGCCCGGGCTCTTGTCCGATAATCGCCGGATTGAATCCATTCCGGCTTCGCCCAAACGGAGACCCCCCATGACCGAACCGCTGCTCATCGCCAAATCCAAGGACAAGGAAATCGTCCTGCTGCCCCAACTGGCCAACCGCCACGGCCTGATCACCGGCGCCACCGGCACCGGCAAGACCGTCACGCTGCAGAAGATGGCCGAATCCTTCGCCGCCATCGGCGTGCCGGTGTTCATGGCCGACGTCAAGGGCGACCTGTCCGGCGTCGGCGCACCCGGCGTCGAGTCGCCCAAGCTCAAGGAACGCCTGGCCGCGCTCGGCATCGGCGAATTCACCCCGCGCGCCAACACCGCGGTGTTCTGGGACGTTTTCGGCGAGGCCGGCCACCCGGTGCGCGCCACCGTCTCCGACATGGGCCCGCTGCTCATCGCCCGCCTGCTCAACCTCAACGACACCCAGGCCGGCGTGCTGCAGCTGGTCTTCAAGATCGCCGACGACCAGGGCCTCCTGATCATCGACCTGAAGGATTTGCGCGCCACCATCCAGTACGTCGGCGACAACGCCAAGGACTTCACCACCACCTACGGCAACATCTCCGCCGCCTCCATCGGCGCCATCCAGCGCGGCCTGATGGGCATCGAGGCCCAGGGCGGCGACAAGTTCTTCGGCGAGCCGATGCTCGACATCGCCGACCTGATGCAGACCGACGCCGACGGCCGCGGCGTCATCAACGTCCTCGCCGCCGACAAGCTCTACAACCAGCCCAAGCTCTATTCCACCTTCCTGCTGTGGATGCTGGCCGAGCTCTTCGAACAGCTGCCCGAAGTGGGCGACGTGGACAAACCCAAACTGGTGTTCTTCTTCGACGAGGCCCATCTGCTCTTCAACGAAGCGCCCAAGGCCCTGCTCGAGAAGATCGAGCAGGTCGTGCGCCTGATCCGTTCGAAAGGCGTCGGCGTCTATTTCGTCACCCAGAATCCGCTCGACGTGCCCGAATCGGTCCTCGGCCAGCTCGGCAACCGCGTCCAGCACGCGCTGCGCGCCTTCACCCCGCGCGACCAGAAAGCCGTCAAGACCGCCGCCGAAACGATGCGCGCCAACCCCGAATTCGACGCTGCCACGGTCATCACCGAACTGGGCGTCGGCGAGGCGCTGATCTCCTTCCTCGACGACAAGGGCCGCCCGCACATCGTCGAGCGCGCCTCCATCATCGCCCCCGGCTCGCGCCTCGGCCCGCTCACCCCGGCCGAACGCAAGGCCGCCATCGAAGGCTCGGTGATCTACGGCCACTACGAGGCCATGGTCGACCGCGAATCGGCCTTCGAAAAACTGCGCGGCGGCGCCGGCGCAACCAGCCCGGGCACCGCGCCGGCACCCCGCGGCAGCGCTCCCGCCCAGGAAGACGAAGGCGGTGGCCTCCTCGGCGGGCTTGGCAACATCCTGTTCGGCACCACCGGCCCGCGCGGCGGACGCCACCCCGGCCTCGCCGAGACGGCCGCCCGCAGCGTCGCGCGAACCGTCGGCTCGAGCATCGGCCGGGAAATCGTGCGCGGCGTGCTGGGGTCGATCCTGGGCGGCGGCAGCCGCCGGCGCTGAAGCCTCGCCGACCGCCGGGGCGACGGTCGCCGGCTACCAGACGCCCAGCGCCGCCAGCTGTCGGGTCGCCGCCTCGCTCCAGCCCCGGTTGGCCGCCGGGCTGGCGGGGCTCGGGTGCAGCACCCGGCCGACCTTCGGCGGCAGGCCGGCCAGCGCCTCGCACGCCCGCTGCTCGGCCCACGCGCCGACGCCGATCACCCACTCCGGCTGCAGGATTTCCACCACCTGCCGCAGGTGCAGATCGCAGGCCGCCAGCAGCGGCGCCTGCTCGGCCGCCGGCAGTTTGTCCGGCGTGAGGTTGCGGCCGCCGTCGAAGAAGGCCAGCGGGCAGTAATTGGCGACGAAGTGATCGGCGAAGAAGGCCTCCGCGCTGCCGAAACGTTCGGCGAACAGGCCCCACAGGCGTCGCCCGCTGACTTCCGAACGTTCGCAGGCGAAGCCTTCGACCGGCCGCTTCGGGTTCTCGACCGCCGGTTTGCCGACCGCCCCGACGATCCCCATCCAGTCGCGCACCGCGGCGATCTCGCCGAAGGGCACACCGGTCTGCACCATGCCGAACGGCCCGGGGTTCATGCCGACGAAGACGACCCGCTTGCGCCCCTGCCCGAAACGCTGCAGGTAGACCGCATTCGGCGCCCAGGCGTAGTCGAGCGGGTTGTAAACGCAGGACACCGGCGCGGCAAAGCACATCGGGTCGAGGACATCGCACAGGGTGCGGGCGGCGGATTCGAGGGGCGTCATCGGAATTGGGAAGAAAGGATCAGGCGGCGCCTTCGGGGCGCTCGTGCCACGGGGCAACCTTGAACAGCAGCAGCATGCCCGGCACCGCCAGCACGCCGCACAGCAGGAAGAAATCAAACCAGCCGAAGTATTCCACCAGCCAGCCGGCCGAGGCGTTGATGAAGGTGCGCGGCACCGCCATCAGACTGGTGAACAGCGCCAGTTGCGTCGCCGTGTAGGCCGGGTGGGTGGTGCGCGCCATGTAGGCGACGAAGGCCGTGGTGCCGAGACCGACGCCCAGCGCCTCCAGCCCGATCACCGCCGCCAGCACGCCGAGACGCCCGGCGTCGGCCGCCGCCGGGCCGAGCCAGGCCAGCCACGCAAAGCCGAAGATCGCCAGCCACTGCACCACGCCGAACACCCACAGCGCCCGGTTGATGCCCAGCTTGACCATCCACAAGCCGCCCAGCAGGCCGCCGATGACGCTCGGCCACAAGCCGGCGTTCTTGGCGACGAGGCCGATCTCGGTCTTCGAGAAGCCCATGTCGAGGTAGAACGGCGTGGCCAGCGCGGTGCACAGCGAATCGCCGAGCTTGTAGAGGAAGATGAATCCCAGCACCGTGAGCGCCGCCCGCAGGCCGTGGCGACCGAAGAATTCGCGGAAAGGCTCGACCACCGCAGCACGCAGCGTGCGCGGAGCGCCGGCTGCCGCCGCCGGCTCCTTCACCAGCAGGGTCATCGCCAGCCCCGGCGCCATGAACAGCGCAGTGATCGCGAAAACCTGCTGCCACGGCAGATGGTCGGCCAGCACCAGCGACAGGGAGCCCGGCACCAGCCCGGCCAGCTTGTAGGCATTCACGTGGATGGCGTTGCCGATGCCCAGCTCAACCTCCGGCAGCAGTTCGCGGCGATAGGCGTCGAGGACGATGTCGAGCGTCGCCGACAGAAAGGCGATCAGCGCGGTGAGGCCGATGACGAGGCCGAGCTGGGCGGTCGGCGACAGGCTGCCGAGCCAGGCGATGGCACCGAGCAGCAGCACCATCGTCAGCGCCATCCAGCCGCGCCGGCGCCCCAGCAGCGGCAGCGCGAAGCGGTCGAGGAAGGGCGACCAGACGAACTTCCAGGTGTAGGGAAACTGGATCAGCGCAAAGGCGCCGATGGCCTTCAGCGACAGGCCCTCGGTCTTCAGCCAGGCCGGCACCAGATTGAGCAGCAGGTAGAGCGGCAGGCCCGACGAAAAACCGGTCAGCACGCAGATCAGCATGCGGCGGTTGGCAAGGGCGCGCCAGGGAGATTCGGTCATGAGGCGGAAGCCTGCGGGCAGGCGGGGTCCAGGCAAGCGGCCGATGATAACAATCGGTTACTTGATTCTGCCGCCGGCGCACCGAAAAATGCGTTGCAGGGTGGAAAAACATCGAGGAGAGCTGCATGAGCACCGTCACTGTCGTCTTCCGGACCGACCGGGAATACGAATTCCATGTCCACGCCGACGACATCGCCGAACTGACCAAGGACAACGCGCGTCACTGGCTGCACACGGAGTTCGACGAACTCGAATGCACGCCGAGCAACCCGATGGGCAAGGTGCTGATCCTCGACGTGATCCTCAACGTCGCCAAATACGGCGGCGAGCCGCGCTTTGCCCAGGGTGGCCCGTGGGCGCGCAATTTCGCCACCTGCGTGGCGGTGGCGCTGGACCGCCCGGCGGTGCGCATCGACGTGCCCGGCTTCGTGGTCGGCTGAGCCTCCGGCGCGTCGTCGGCGGATGTCGGAAGACTTGACAGCCCGCCGGCCACCGGCGCCGCCCACAAATGACAATTTTTTTGATTTCAATGATTTAACAGTTAGGCACACTTCATGCTTCGATCCACAACATCGATTTTTGAGGATCCGACCATGAAAAAACACCGCCTGCTGACCCGCCTCGCCAGCGTCGCGCTGACCGGACTCGTCGCCGTGCCGGCGAGCGCCGCCATCGTTCCCAACGGGGGCTTCGAAAGCCCCGACATCGCCTCGTGGACGCTCAAGAGCCCGGGCGACACCGGCATCACCGGATGGACCGTCGTCGGCAACACGATTTCCTTCCAGGACAGCGCGGCTTTCGGCGGCCTCGGCGTCGTTGCCTCGGAGGGCAGCCAGTTTCTCGAACTGACCGGTATCGTCGGCCGCGGCGGCGGCGTGCGCTCCGACCCGTTCAGCACCGTGAACGGCACCAACTACCGGCTGCAGTTCGACATCGGCGCCTTTTTTGTCGCCGGCCAGGGCTCGTACGGCGACGTCATCGTCGACCTGTGGATCGACGGCGTCGCCCGCGGCAGTTTCACCAACCTGATCGGCCTGAGCGGCCCGGGTTCGGACTGGGAAACCGAAACCTTCGACTTCATCGCCGCCGGCGCCACGACGACGCTGGAGTTCCGCAGCTCGCTGAGCACCGCGTCGAGCGACCTCGGCGTCGGCCTCGACAACATCCGGATGACCGAGCTGGCCGCCGTCAGCAGTCCGCTCCAGGGGCTGCCGGAACCCACGTCGGCCCTCCTGCTGGCCGCCGGCCTGACCGGTCTGGGCGGCATCCGGCGCTTCGCCCGGCGCTGAAACGCGGGCGGGCCGGGACGACGCAAGGCATGCACTGGTGGCAAGGGCGTCGCGGCGAGTGGTACGTGGCGCTGCAGGCCGCCTTGCTGGCCCTCGTCGCGCTTGGCCCGCGGGGCGCCGAACTGGCCCTGCCGGCCGCCGTCGCGCATGCCGCGGGCTGGGCGCTGATCGGCACCGGCGCGCTGGTGGCACTGGCGGCGGTCCGGTGCCTCGGCCGTAACCTGACGCCATTGCCCCATCCGAAAGACGACGGCACCCTCGTCGAAACCGGGCCTTACGCCTGGGTCCGTCATCCGATCTACTGCGGCCTGATCCTCGCCGCCTTCGGCTGGGGGCTGCTCGTGCAGGGCTGGCTGACGCTGCTGTGGGCTGCGGTGCTGCTGATCTTCTTCGACATCAAGTCGCGCCGCGAGGAAGCCTGGCTGATGGCGCGCTTTCCGGCCTACGCGGCCTACCGGCGCCGCGTGCGCAAGCTGATCCCCTTCGTGTACTGAACCGTTGAGTGTTGTTCTGCCCGGTTGCGGCCGGTGCCATGGTTCGAAAAAAATGCGGAGTGATTCGTTTTTTCCGACATGAGCCGGCACTTGGGCCAGATCAAGGCCGGCAGCCATTTCACGGGCGACACTGGCAACGATGGAAACCCAGCCCCACTCCACGACTCCCCATGCCGGCCCGGCCGCCGCACCGCCCGGCGATCTGGCGATCTGGTTCTTCATCCTCGCCGAACTGCTCGCCTTCGGCGTCTTCTTCGCCGCCTACGCCTTCGCGCGGGCGCGCCACGTCGAACTCTTCAACGAGATGCAGCAGACCCTCGACCGCCAGGCCGGTGCGCTCAACACGGTGCTGCTGATCACCGGCAGCTGGTGCGTCGCCCGCGCCGTCGAGGCCGTGGGCCGCGCCCGCTCGCACACCGGCGCGCGCTGGCTGGCCGCCGGCATCGCCTGCGGCGGCGGCTTCCTGGTCGTCAAGGGTTTCGAATACGCCGCCAAGTTCGGCGCCGGCATCAATCTGTCGACCAACACCTTCTACATGTTCTACCTGTCGCTGACCTTCTTCCACTTCATGCACGTGATCCTCGGCCTGGTGATCCTCATCGCCCTGTGGTGGAAAACCCGCCAGGGCGCCTACGGCCCGGCCGACATGAACGGCATCGAGAGCGGCGCGGCCTACTGGCACATGGTCGATCTGGTGTGGATTGTGCTCTTCCCCCTCGTCTACGTGATGCGCTGACGCGATGAACACCCGACATCTCAACTTCGTGCTGGTCGTGCTGCTGCTGGCCACCGTCGCCACCTTCGAGATCGGCGAACGCGGCGTCGCCGGGCCGCTGGCGATGGCCACGCTGCTCGCCATCAGCTTCGTCAAGGGCCGCCTCGTGGTGCTGGACTTCATGGGCCTGCGCGGGGTCAAATTCTTCTGGCGCGGCCTGCTGCTCGGCTGGCTGCTGCTCGTCTCGACGCTGATCGCCGTCGCCTACTGGATCGCCATGAAATGACAACCCCCACGCTCGGCTCCCTCGCTGCCCCCCGGGGGGGCGCCCAGTCCCTTCGGGCGGCCGGGCGGGACTGAGATGAACGCCCTTATGACCACCATGACCACCGACGTCCCCTTCTACGAAGCTGCCGGCAACGAAATCGAAGTCTTCGAACAAGCCTGGAAGAACCGCCTGCCGCTGCTCATCAAGGGCCCCACCGGCGTCGGCAAAACCCGTTTCGTCGCCCACATGGCGGCACGGCTCGGCCTGCCGCTGTACACCGTGGCCTGTCACGACGACCTGACCGCCGCCGATCTGGTCGGCCGCCACCTCCTCGGCGACGGGCAGACCGTGTGGTGCGACGGCCCGCTGACCCGCGCGGTGCGCGAGGGCGGCATCTGCTACCTCGACGAAGTCGTCGAAGCCCGCCGCGACACCACCGTCGTCATCCACCCGCTGGCCGACGACCGCCGCGTGCTGCCCATCGAACGCACCGGCGAACTCCTCCACGCGCCCGATCGCTTCATGCTGGTGATGTCCTACAACCCGGGCTACCAGAACTTTCTCAAGGGCCTCAAGCCGTCCACCCGCCAGCGCTTCGTCAGCCTGCGCTTCGACTTCCCGGCCCCGGCCCGCGAAGAGGCGATCCTCGCCGGCGAGGCGGCGTGCGATCCGCTGCTCGCCCGCCAGCTGGTGTCGATCGCCGGCCGCCTGCGCAGCCTGAAGGATGTGGACCTGGAAGAAGTGGTGTCGACCCGCCTGCTGGTGTATGCCGCCAAGCTCGTCAAGGTCGGCCTCGACCCCATCGAAGCCTGCCGCTCGGCGCTGGTCGAAAGCCTGACCGACGACGTGGAAGTGGCCGATGCGCTGCTGGAGGTGGTGAAGGCGACGTTCGGGCGGTAAGCCGGCCAGCCCGCCGCCCGTTCGGGCTCAGTTCCCGCTGCCCACGCGCCCGGCGGCGTTCCACCACAGGTTGGTCAGGATGTTGGCGTCGCTGCATCCCGTTGCCTCAAACCGGCGTTTGGCCATCGCCCCGAACGTGCGGAAGGTATCGCGGGTGTATTCCTTCACCGCAGTGATGTGATAGAGCTGCTGGATCATCGTCCTGAATGAGGTTTTCTGCAGATCGCCATGGCCGTCGACGATCGTCTTGTCGTCGACATAGACGTTCCACACCGGGCTGCTTGGCGAATGCGGGACAAACAGCTGTTCCTTGCCGGGCTCGTTGAAACGCTCGCTAGCGTCGTAGCTATCCCGCTGCACGAAAGTCGCCCCGCCGCAGAAGGTATGCCGCCATGCCGGCTGACGCGGGTTGCCGCTGCCCGCCGGCAGCGGCGTCAGCCACGGCTTCAAATCTTCGCCGACGAGCATCCGGGCAGCGTTGGCCTCCTCGGCGGCCAGCGTGCACAGCATGTTCTTGCCCTGATCCTGTGACGCCTGGAACACCGCCGGCTCGCCGCACACGCATCGCCGCATGGCGTTTTCCAGCGTATCGCCGCCGGCCGCCGTGGCATCGTCGCAATACGCCTTCAGCCCGTCCTCGTAGCCACTCCGGCCCTTCGCCTTGACCGGGCTGCGCGCGCCGACCAGTCGCCCGGCGCCGACCAGCAGATGAGTCTGGTAACGCCGCACATGGCCCAGCGTGTTCCAGTGCGCCTCTCCTTCCTCGCGCCAGATGTATCCGGTTTCGTCGTCGCCAAAATTGGAATTCATCGACTTTGTATTGATGAACTTGGAACGGGTGACGACGAAGGCGAAGCGTGTGGCCCAATCGTTCTTCGACGTCACCGCAACCAGCACCGGCCGCTGGTTGGGACAGAACGCTCCCTTCCCGCCCGGCGCGACGCGTGCGCGGGCCGACACCGCCTGATGCAGCGGCTCGAACCGCACCCCCTCGAAGGCCGGATTGATCAGCAGGATCAGATCGGCGTAGGAGCGGACGAGCGCATCGCCCCTCCCGGCATCCGAGCAATTGTCGGCGCTGGCAAGCACATCCAGCCCCTGCGTCACGTTATCGATCAGTTGCCCGGCGACCGCGTTATAGACGATCAGCCCGCCAAACGAATGGCCGACGATCAGCAGGCGTACCGGTTTGCACTGGTAAGTCGCGAACATGTCGGCGACGTCGCCAGCCCCGGCGTCGCGCTGACTCTGCCGGGATTTCTCACACCTTGTATCAAGCTCACGCGCATCGTTCATGCGGTTCTGAAAAGTCCGCAGCAGGCTGAACAACTCGCGCGCCGAACCGACCGCCATGTCTTCGGCGGTGTTCTTCCGCTCCCACACCGACGGGTATTCCCACAGGAAGTAGAAGGGTTCCTTCCACCATGCATCACCGGAAGCCTGCAGTCCGGTGGTCGTCGACAAGCCTCGCCAGCCAAGATAGACGCCGATGACCTCCCGCGGGCAGGCCGACGGATTCGGGTGGGGCGGCGCCTGCTCGCCCAGCGCGGTGTACGCGAGCGTTTCGCGGGCAATATTGACGTTCTCGTCGTCGTAGCTGGCGTTATGCCGCCAGCCATGCACGAAGGTCACGATGGACACGTCGCCGGTGGCAAAGCATTCCCCGTTCTTCGGGGGATCTTTCGCCTCACCCAGCCTGCGCCGCTCCTGCAGGTAGTCCATCAGGGCGTCGATCTGGCGGCGGTCGAAGAAGCGCCCCTGCTCGTCCAGTTCGATGAAAAACAGCGTGTACGCTTCCGTCTTCTCGATCGACGCCGTCGTCTGGCACAGAGTGGGGTCCTTGCCGGCCGCCTCGGCCTTGATCCGGCAATCGGCCGACCACCGCTCGTAATCGGCCAGATCCGGCGTCGTCACCAGCGACGAGCGGATCATCGCGTTCGGCGTGCATCCGCCGAGCGCCAGCGCGGCGACCAGCGCCAGCACAAGTCGCACCACCATTCTCATCGGGGAAAACATGTGCGGCCTCCATTCGGTTGATGGACTTCGGACGGGAACTACCTGACGCCGTCGAGAAAGCTGTCGAGCTTGGTGGTCATTTCGGAAAAATAGGGATTGAAGGTCAGCCGCCGCAGCGTGTACTTGCGGATGCTCTCCTTGTCGTTCTCGCCGTAGACGACCTTCTCTTTCGAGGCCGGCGTGCCGCACGATTTCTGCAGCATCGACGGCGTGATGCAGGCGCAATACTTGGCCCGATCCTTGTCGTTGTCGTAGTGCGTGCAGTTGGCGTAATCGCCGTGGCGCCCATAATGGGCGTTATCGGGCCGCACGACGAAGGCGGTGTGGGCGAAGTCCACCACCCCTTCCTTCTCGATCGCCGCCGGGAAGTACTGGACGCGCCCGTCGCGCAGCGCGCGAGCCACGTCGGCGTCCTTGTCGGTCGGCGCCACCAGCATCATGCGGCTGTCGGGGCTGGTCTTGCGGAGGAAGAAATCGATCGAATCGACCGCGTTGATCGTGCTGTCGCTGCGGCTCAGCGCCATGAACACCGGCATCCTGAGCGGCTCCTGGGCGAGGCGCTCGATTTCCTCGTCGAGGCGATAGATCTGGTAGCCGGCCGCGATGCTGAAGGATTCGTACTTGGCAAAATCCTGATCGGCGTGCAGATCGCTCCATTCGAGCCCGGTGCCGCGCACGACGCCGCCGAGCAGGTGGGGCAGCACCTTCAGGCGCAGAAAGAAGCCGGTCGTCCGGATCGCCGGCGAAAACAGCATCAGGCTGGCGATCGGCACCTCGAGTTCGGCCTGCTTGTAAGCCCAGTAGATCGACAGCGCGCCGCCGGTCGAGAAGCCGACCAGATGCACCCGGCGGGCGACGCCGCGGAACGAATTGATGCCGAAGCGGGCCGCCGCTGCCCAGTCTTCGTAGCTGGCGCGGCCGAGGTCGCCCGGCGCCGTGCCATGGCCGGGCAGCAAAATCGAGCGGACCACGAAGCAGCCCGGGCGGGCGGCGAAGTAGTCACCGAGATCGCGCATCAGGAAGGGCGAGTCGGTCAGGCCGTGCATCAGCAGCACGCCTTCGGTGTTGTCGGGCAGACAGTTCGTCTGCCGGCCGGCGGGCGCCGGCCATTCGGCAGGCGCCGTCAGGCGGACCCGTTCGGCGCGCTGGGCGTCGCTCTCGCCTTCGATCTTCCAGCGCGACCGGGCGATCGCCCCGCGCGCGACTTCGAGGTACTGGTCGAAGGCCATCGGCGCCTGATCGTCGCCCCACAGGCGGAGCGGCACGTCGGTGGGCTTGTAGCGCTCGTCGGGCGGCGGACGCTTCTGCGCGAAGCTGGCGCCGGCGGCCAGGCTGATCGCCGCCGCGACCAGTGCGACGAGGGACTTGACGAGTTTCATCCTGCATTTCTCCTGCACAGCGATTCCGGGGAACAGCGCCTGCCCGCCGGCCCCCGCACGGGGCAGCCGGCGGCGCCAGACGGCATGACGTGCGGCACCGCATTCATGACATGGCGTTTTACGCTTAACGATAGGCGTTGCCGCGCGGCAAGACAAGGCGCGTTGCGCCGGCGGTCACCGGCGCGACGACCGGCGTCCGCGCCGCCTGGTCACAGCAACGGGGCCAGCCAGCGTTCCGCCTCGGCCACCGTCATCCCGCTGCGCCGGGCCCAGTCTTCGAGCTGGTCGCGGCCGATCTTGCTGACTGCAAAGTAGTGGCTGTCCGGGTGGGCGAGGTAGAAGCCGCTGACCGCCGCCGCCGGCGTCATCGCGAAGCTGTCGGTGAGTCCCATGCCGGTGCGGGCGGGGGCGTCGAGCAGCGCGAACAGACCGCCCTTGGCGGTGTGGTCGGGGCAGGCCGGATAGCCGGGCGCCGGACGGATGCCCCGGTAGGCTTCGCGGATCAGCTCGTCGTTCGACAGCGCCTCGCCGGCGGCGTAGCCCCAGGCTTCCCGGCGCACCCGGGCGTGCAGCCATTCGGCGGCGGCTTCGGCGAAGCGGTCGGCCAGCGCCTTGAGCATGATCGCGTGGTAGTCGTCGTGGCTCCGCTCAAACGCGGCGAGGCGGGTTTCGATGCCGAGCCCGCCGGTCACCGCAAAGGCGCCGACGTAGTCGGCGACGCCGGATTCCCGGGTCGCCACGAAATCGGCGAGGCAGTAGTTCGGCTTGCCGGCCGGGCGCTCGTGCTGCTGGCGCAGGCCGTGCCAGGTCATCAGCACCTGGCTGCGCGATTCGTCGGCGTAGAACTCGATGTCGTCGCCCACCGCGTTGGCGGGGAACAGACCGAACACCGCGCGGGCCTTGACCCACGGGTTGGTGTCCTGCTCGGCGACCATCCGCGCGAGCGTCACTTCGGCATCCGATTTGAGTTCGCGGGCGGTTTCGCCGACGATCTCGTCGTCGAGAATCTTCGGGTAGCTGCCGGCCAGATCCCAGGTCTGGAAGAACGGGCCCCAGTCGATGAAGTCCACCAGCTCGGCGAGGTCGATGTCGAACGACTGGATGCCCGTGTGGGCCGGCACCGCGGGCGTGTAGGCGGGGTCGCCGTTCCACTTGAAAGCGTTGGCGCGCGCTGCATCGAGCCGGACCAGCGTGACGCCCTTTTTCTGGGCGTGCTGGGCGCGCAGCTTCTCGTAGTCGGCGGCCACCTCGGCGGCGTAGCTGGCGCTCTGGCCTTCCGACAGCAGGCTGGTGACGACGCCGACGGCGCGGGATGCGTCGGGCACGTAGATCACCGGCTTGTCGTAGTGCGGCGCGATCTTGATCGCGGTGTGGGCGCGGCTGGTGGTGGCGCCGCCGATCAGCAGCGGAACGTCGAAGCCCTGGCGCTGCATCTCGGACGCCACGTGGCTCATCTCCTCGAGCGACGGGGTGATCAGGCCGGACAGGCCGATGGCTTGCGCGCCGTGCTCGCGGGCGGCGTGGAGAATCTTGTCGCAGGGCACCATCACGCCGAGGTCGACCACCTCGTAGCCGTTGCAGCCGAGCACCACGCCGACGATGTTCTTGCCGATGTCGTGCACGTCGCCCTTCACGGTGGCGACGACGATCTTGCCCTTGCTGGTGGCGCCGGTGCGCAGCTTTTCGGCTTCGATGTAGGGGATCAGGTGGGCCACCGCCTGCTTCATCACGCGGGCCGACTTGACCACCTGGGGCAGGAACATCTTGCCGGCGCCGAAGAGATCGCCGACCACGTTCATGCCGGCCATCAGCGGACCTTCGATGACCGCCAGCGGCGGCTTGCCTTCGGCTTCCAGCCTGGCGCGGACTTCCTCGGTGTCGGCGACGACGAAATCGGTGATGCCCTTGACCAGCGCATGACTGAGGCGGGCCTCGACCGGCTGCGCACGCCACGAGAGATCCGGCCCGGAATCCTTGGCCTTGCCTTCCTTCACGGTCTGGGCGAACTCCACCAGCGCCTCGCCGGCGCCGCCCGGCGTGGCCACCGCGCGGTTGAGGACCACGTCCTCGACCTTCCGGCGCAGCTCCGGCTCCAGGTCGTCGTAGACGCCGAGCATGCCGGCATTGACGATGCCCATGCTCATGCCGGCCTTGATGGCGTGGTAGAGGAAGACGGTGTGGATCGCCTCGCGCACCGCGTCGTTGCCGCGGAAGCTGAAGCTCACGTTGGAGACGCCGCCGCTCACCTTGGCGTAGGGCAGGTTCTGCTTGATCCACGCCACCGCGTCGATGAAGTCCACGGCGTAGTTGTCGTGCTCTTCGATGCCGGTGGCGATGGCGAAGATGTTCGGGTCGAAGATGATGTCTTCGGGCGGAAAGCCGATGCCTACCAGCAGGTCGTAGGCGCGCTTGCAGATCTCGGTCTTGCGGGCAAAGGTGTCGGCCTGGCCCTTCTCGTCGAAGGCCATCACGATCACCGCCGCACCATACTGACGGCACAGGCGCGCCTGGCGCAGGAACTCGGCCTCGCCCTCCTTCATGGAGATGGAGTTCACCACGCCCTTGCCCTGGATGCACTTGAGGCCGGCCTCGATGACGCTCCACTTGGACGAGTCGAGCATGATGGGCACGCGGGAGATGTCCGGCTCGGAGGCGATCAGCTTGAGGAACTTCTCCATGGCCGCCATGGAGTCGAGCATGGCCTCATCCATGTTGATGTCGATGATCTGGGCGCCGTTCTCCACCTGCTGGCGGGCCACCGCCAGGGCGTCGTCGAAACGGCCTTCCAGGATCATGCGGGCGAAGGCCCGGGAGCCGGTGACGTTGGTGCGCTCACCCACGTTCACGAACAGCGATTCCGGGCCGACGTTGAAGGGCTCCAGGCCCGAAAGACGCAGCTTCTTGTCCACATGGGGCACGCTGCGCGGCGTCACCAGGCTCACCGCCTCGGCGATGGCCTTGATGTGGGCCGGCGAGGTGCCGCAGCAGCCGCCGACGATGTTCACCAGGCCGCTGCGGGCCCACTCGACGATCTCCGACGCCAGTTGCTCCGGCGTTTCATCATAGCCGGTGGGCGACAGGGGATTGGGCAGACCGGCATTGGGGTGAGCCGACACGAAGGTATCGCAGACATTCGACAGTTCATCCACATACTGGCGCAGTTCCCTGGCGCCCAGCGCGCAGTTGAGGCCGAAGCTGATGGGCTGCGAGTGGGACAGGGAGTTCCAGAAGGCCTCGGCGGTCTGGCCCGACAGGGTGCGGCCGGATGCGTCGGTGATGGTGCCGGAGATCATCACCGGCAGGCGGCGGCCCAGGTCGGCGAAAAGCTTCTCGACGGCAAACACCGCGGCCTTGGCATTCAGGGTGTCGAAGATGGTCTCGATCAGCAGGATGTCCGACCCACCTTCCATCAGGCCGCGGGCGGAATCGTAGTAGTCGTCCACCAGGGCGTCGAAGCTGATGTTGCGGAAGCCCGGGTCGTTCACGTCCGGCGAGATCGACAGGGTGCGCGAGGTGGGGCCCAGCACGCCGGCGCAGAAGCGCGGCTTGGCCGGGTTGGCGGCGGTGAACTCGTCGCACAGCTGGCGCACCAGGCGGGCGCCTTCCACGTTGAGCTCGTAGGCCAGGTCGGACAGGTGGTAGTCGGCCTGGGAGACGCGGGTGGCGTTGAAGGTGCAGGTCTCGATG
>SSSX01000650.1 GCA_015657735.1 Zoogloeaceae bacterium | reverse complement strand
GCTGCAGGTTCTGAATCCGACTCTTGATCAGGTCACTGATTTCAGAGGGGTTAAGTTGCATAGCTTATGCTCCTAGTTCTTTAGCGCGGCGGCCATGTTCGCGAGCTTGCCGCGGACCGAGGCGTCGATGACTTCATCCCCAACGGCGATCTTGACCCCACCGATCAATTCGGGGTCTACGCTGACGGTCACGTTGAGCTTGGCCTTGAAACGGGCCTCCAGATCAGCGATCAGCGTTTTCAGCGTGGCATCGTCCATCGGGAAGGCGGAGGCGATGTTGGCCTCCTTGACACCTTCGTGTTCGTTCTTGAGAGCAACGAACAGGTCACGGATCTCGGGAAGCACCTGCAAACGCTCGTTGTCGACCAGGACGCGGACGTAGTTCTGCTGTTCGGCAGACAGTCCAGCACCGGTGACATCGAGGAAAAGTCCAGCCAGTTGTTGCGGCTGGAGCTTGGGATCGCTGATGCAATCCCGCATTTGCGGATCGGCAGCGACTACCGCCAGCCGATCGAGCACTTCCGACCAAGGCCCCAGCGCATTGCCCGCGGAAGCGAGCTGAAAGGCTGCTTCAGCATAGGGGCGTGCGATGGTGACGTTCTCGGCCATGGCTTATTGAAGTTCCTGTTTCAGGTTGGCCAGCAGATCCGCATGGGCCTGAGCGTTGATTTCCTTGCGGAGAATCTTCTCGGCACCGGCGACAGCCAGTTGGGCGACCTGATCGCGCAGGGCTTCCTTGGCACGTTGGGCAGCGACGCCGGCTTCGGCTTCAGCGGCTTCACGGGCCTGGGCAATGATTCGGGCGGCTTCGGCGCGCGATTCGTCGAGGAAAACGGCAGCCTGCTTTTCAGCAGCGGCACGGACGTCCGTGGCGGACTCGCGGGCCTTGCGCATTTCTTCGACGACCTTCTTCTCGGCATGTGCCAGATCAGACTTCGCCTTGTCCGCAGCCGCCAGCCCGTCGGCGATCTTCTTCGCGCGCTCGTCGAGTGCCTTCACGATGGGGGGCCACACGAACTTCATCGTGACCCACGCCAGAATGAAGAACACAACGAGCTGGGCTACCAGGGTTGCGTTCAGATTCACGGTAATCTTCCTTTAGTCAGGTTGAACCGCGAAACTCAGATCTTGAACGGGTTGGCGAACGCAAACATCATGGCGATACCGACACCGATCAGGAAGGCGGCGTCGATCAGACCGGCCAGCAGGAACATCTTGGTCTGCAGGGCGTTCATCAGCTCGGGTTGGCGAGCGGAAGCTTCGAGGTACTTGCTACCCATGATGCCGATACCGATACAGGCACCGATAGCACCCAGACCAATGATCAGACCGGCGGCCAGAGCAACAAAACCAAGAACGTGTTCCATGACTACTCCTTTAGTTGAGATGATTTAAGTTGAAACCGAAACGACTGCTTGAAACCGAAACTTAGTGACTCTCGTGGGCCTGGCCGATATACACCAGCGTCAGCATCATGAAGATGAAGGCCTGCAGAGCGACGATCAGGATGTGGAACACGGCCCAGATGGAACCGGCGACCACGTGGCCGAGGAAACCGAAGACGGTGGCGGTACCACCCATCAGCGCGATCAGCATGAACACCAGTTCGCCGGCATACATGTTGCCGAACAGCCGCATCCCGTGGGAAACGGTCTTGGCCAGGAACTCGATCATCTGCATCAGGAAGTTGATCGGATACAGCAGCGGATGGGAGCCGAAGGGAGCGGTGAAGAGCTCATGCACCCAGCCACCGAAACCCTTGATCTTGACGTTGTAGTAAAGGCAGATCAGCAGCACGCCGATGGACATGCCGAGGGTGCCATTCAGGTCGGCAGTCGGCACGACGCGCAGATAAGCATGCTCGTCACCGGAAATCAGCGCCCAGATCTTGGGCAGCAGATCAACCGGCAGGAAGTCCATGGAGTTCATCAGGAAGATCCAGAAGAACACCGTCAGGGCGACCGGCGCGACGAACTTGCGGGATTCGGCGCTATGCACGATGCCCTTTGCCTGGTCGGCAACCATCTCGACGAGGATTTCAATGGCGGCCTGGAAACGGCCCGGAACACCGGAAGTGGCCTTGCTGGCGCACTTGATGAGGATCAGCAAGGTAACGATACCGAGGCCGATCGAAAAGAAGAGGGTATCGAGGTTCCACACACTCCAGTCGATGATCGCGCTTTGCGCGTGACCGGTGGAGTTGAGGTGGGTCAGGTGGTGGACAATATATTCGCCCGCGGTGGGGGCATGCGCTTCGCCAGTACTCATGGTCAGTTCTTCACCAAAAATGCAAACAAATTCGCCTTCAGCGCCACGACCAACCCGATGAACAACGCCAACCAATGGACGTCTGGATACACGAGCTGAACGGTCGCCAACAATCCTACGGTTGACGCGATCTTGAGGAACTCGCCAACAAAAAACGCAAGCGGGTACGACGCGGCCGGACGCTTGGTAACAGCGTGCAGGCGCAAGGCGAACAACAAATTGGGAAGAACACAGGCTGCGCCTCCCAACGCCGCCGACAACGCACCGCGCACCCCTGTAATCGCTCCGACGATCAATGCCGCCAGAATTGTCGCGCCTATCTGCAGGAATACCGCTTTTAACATGGCTCTCTGCGTGGCACGTCGGGTGTTGCGCCGTCCGCCGTACGAAAAACGTGCGAATTCTAGGGGTTATCCGCAACAAAGTCAATTGCTGCGGCAGCGCAGCATTTTATTTGTCGGCACGGCAATAACCATGACATACAAATGGTCATCGACAACCCCGACGTTATCCGGACTTCGTCGACAATTCAGCTCGTGCGGCGGATGATGGCACGGCATTGCCGACAGGTTCCGCCCATCCGACCATGGCCGTACCATCCCCCCGCCTCCTGCTGATTGGCGCCGCGTCGCTCGCGATCCTGTCCAATCTTCTGCCCTCCGGTCTGATGGAATACGATCGCGATGCCATCCTTGGCGGGCAGCTGTGGCGTCTGTGGTCCGGCCAGTTCTGCCATTGGTCGTCGATTCATCTGATCGGCAACCTTGTCGCTGCCACCCTGATCGTCATCATCGGCGGACGGGCGATG
>SSSX01000649.1 GCA_015657735.1 Zoogloeaceae bacterium | reverse complement strand
GGATGCCGCCGATATCGACCGCGCGGTAGCCGCCGCGCGGCACGCCTTCGAGGCTGGCGAGTGGCCCCGCATGCGCCCGATCGACCGCGAACGCCTGCTGCTGCGCCTCGCCGACCTGCTCGAAGCCAACGCCCAGGAGCTGGCCGAACTCGAAGCCATCGACAACGGCAAGCCGGTCACCATGGCCCGCCATGTCGACGTGGCGCTGTCGATCGACTTCCTGCGCTACATGGCCGGCTGGGCCACCAAGATCGAAGGCTCGACGATGGACGTTTCGGTGCCGCTGGTGCGCGACCGGGAGTTCTTCGGCTTCACCCGGCGCGAGCCGGTGGGCGTGGTGGGTGCCATCATTCCGTGGAACTTCCCGCTGCTGATGGCCGCCTGGAAGGTCGGTCCGGCGCTGGCCGCGGGCTGCACCATGATCCTCAAGCCGGCCGAGGAAACCCCGCTGTCCGCGCTGCGTTTCGGCGAGCTGGTGCAGGAAGCCGGCTACCCGGATGGCGTGCTCAACGTCGTCACCGGCCATGGCCACACCGCCGGCGCCGCGCTGGCCGGCCACAAGGGCATCGAGAAGGTCGCCTTCACCGGCTCGACCGAAGTCGGCAAGCTGGTCGGCAAGGCCGCCCTCGACAACATGACGCGCTTCTCCCTCGAACTGGGCGGCAAGAGCCCGGTGATCGTGCTCGACGACGCCGATCCGGCCCAGGCCGCGGCCGGCGCCGCGCAGGCGATCTTCTTCAACCAGGGCCAGGTGTGCACCGCCGGCTCGCGCCTGTATATCCACCGCAGCCGCTTCGAGGAAGTCGTCGAAGGGCTGTCGAGCATCGCCGACAGCATGAAGATCGGTCCGGGCATCGACCCCGGCACGCAGATCGGCCCCCTCGTCTCGGCCGCCCAGCATCAGCGGGTGCTCGGCTACATCCAGAGCGGCTTCGACGAAGGCGCCCGCGCGATTGCCGGCGGCGGCGCCGGCAACGGCCCGGGCTACTTCGTCAAGCCGACGGTGCTGGTCGATACCCGCGAGGACATGCGCGTCGTGCGCGAGGAGATTTTCGGGCCGGTCGTCGTCGCCATGCCTTACGAAGACCTCGACGAGGTGGCGCGACGCGCCAACGACACGCCCTACGGCCTGGCGGCGAGCATCTGGTCGAACGACCTGTCCCGCGTGCACCGGCTGATCCCCAAGATCAAGGCCGGCACGGTGTGGGTCAATTGCCACAACATCCTCGACAACGCGATGCCCTTTGGCGGCTACAAGCAGTCGGGCATCGGTCGTGAAATGGGCCGCGCGGTACTCGATCTGTACACCGAGTCCAAGTCGGTCGTGATGATGCTCTGAGCGCGGCAGCTCAGGCCGCTGAGGCAGTTCAAGGCCCGGCCGGGAGTCATGCCCCGGCCGGGCTTTTTTCGGTCTGGGCGATTGGCTTTGCGCGTCGCGGGATCACCGTTCCCGCCCGGCCTCGTGCCAGGCCTTGAGCAGCGGAGACAGCAGATACTCCATCACGCTGCGCTGCCCTTGGTGGACTTCGGCGATCACCTGCATCCCGGGCGACAGCCGCAGATGCTTCCCGTCCGTTTCGAGTTGCTGGGTGTGGAGGCGGACCAGGGCCTTGTAACGCAGCGCGGCGGCGACATCGGAAATTTCGCCGGATGGCCTGGCGGCACCCGCGGCAACGTCCGCCGCGTCGGGGCCGAGATGCGTTACCGTGCCGTCGATCATGCCGTACTTCTGGAAAGGATAGGCCGCCAGCTTGAGCTTGACGTGCTGATCGACATGCACGAAGCCGACGTCTTCATTCCTGACCAGCACTTCCGCGTGGAGCGGCTCGTCGTGCGGGACCAGCGACATCAGGACGGTTCCCGGCGAAACCACGGTGCCTGCGGTGTGGGTCGCCAGATCCTTGATCACGCCGCGTTGCGGCGCGCGCAGCGCCAGCAATCCGGATTTGTGCTCGATCTTCTCGAGTTCTTCGCGCAGCTTGCGGAACTGCGATTCCGTCTCCACCCGCTCGTTGTGCAGTTCGCTGCGGTAATTCGAGGTGATCTGGGCGAGTTTCCGCTCGCTGGCGGTGAGCGTCGATTTGAGGCTCGCCACGGTGGCTTCCTGCGCGCGCAGATCCTGTTCCTTCTCGATCCGGTCGCGCTGTTTTTCCTCGCTGGCGAGCGGACTGTAGAAGCCGTCGTGGCCGAGTTTCTCGAAGGCGGCGGCACTTTTGCGATAGGTCGGCACCGTCTCCCTGAGCTTGCGGGCCAGTTCCTCGGCGGCCTGAAGGTCGTGGCGCGTCTTGCCGAGGATGGCCTGCTCCTGCGCCAGCGCATCCTGATAGGCCTGCCGGTGGGCGGCGTACTGGTTGCTCACCTGAACCAGGATGTCCGGTGAATCGCCGGCCTCGGCGCGGATCGGCAAGCCGCCCAGTTCCGCATCGATGCGGCGCAGTTGCAGGCGTTTGAGTTCATGCTCGTTGCGGATGGTGCGGGCATCCGCCTCGGTCAGCTTGGCGTCCATCCGCATCAGGACTTGCCCCGCTTCGACCGACTGCCCTTCGCCGACCAGAATTTCCTGCACGATGCCGGCCTCGGCGGGCTGGACGATCTTGACGTAGGTTTGCGGAACCAGCCGCCCGTCGGCCGACGCGACGATATCCAGTTTCCCGACGCTGGCCCACAGCAGCAGGATCAGGAACAGCGCCACGACGCAGTGGAGGAGGGCCCGCGGCAGTTTTGCCGGCGGGCTCTCCTGGATCGACAGCAGGCCTGGGGCAAAATCGAGCACATCGCCCGAGAGCGTCTTGACGGCCGGTTTCATGCGCGATGGGGGTCAGTGCGTCGTCGGCGCCGCGGCCGGCAGCCATTCCCGCAAGATGACGGCGCCGGCCCTCGCCGGATCGGGCAGCAAGGCCGACACCTTGCGGCCCGGGAACATCGTCTCGCGCAGTTCCGTCAGGGTTTCGTCGAGTTGGCCGAACGGCGCCACCGCGTCGATGATCCACACATGTTCGCCGCACTTCCATTCGTGCGGCGCCACCTTGGGCTGCGCGGCCCGCAGCCGGGCATCGACCTGATCATTGACCAAGGCCCACGTCACGAAGGCATACGGCAGCCCGCTCTTGGTGTAGAGGCGGCACTGGTCGAGGATGATCGGCGGCAGCACCGCCCAGTCGGTATCGCCGAGGAACATGAACTTCTTTACCGGGTCGCGCGCGTAGAGCCACAGCGCCGGGCCGAGGATCGGCAGTTTGGCCAGCGATTCCCGGGCCTGTCCCAGTGCCGCCAGCGCGGCGGTTTCGGTTGCTTTGTCAGTCATACCTGTCCTTTGTCGTGAGTCTCAGCCGAGGCGGTAGCCGCTGACCGTCGCATCGAAGCGGCTGCCCACGCTCTGCGCCTGGCTGCCGAAGGTGGCATCCGTCAAGGTGGCCTGGGCCACGCCCACCGCGATTGCCGATTCTCCGCCGGTGGCGTAGCGCGCAGCAAGCTCGCCACCCAGCGCCGCCGAGTCGCTGCTTTCCAGGTGTGCATCGAGCAAACCGTTCATCAGGCGCCATTGCGACAGCTCCGGGTTGGCGGCCGTGGCCGCATCGAAATGGTGCACCAGCGCCTTGAAATCGAAGCGGTCGATATGCCAGCCCGTGGCGTTGGGACGGTTGCCGACGTTGCCGGGCGCGGCGTCGATCAGCTGCAGTCCGGTCACCGTCTGATTGCTCGCCGCCGCATACCAGTCCGTGAGCGTGATCTGGCTGCTGTCTCCGGTCGACAGGAGCAGATCGCTCCCGGACTTGCTGAACGCGAGTGCGCCCTCGTCGATGCCGCCACCCAGCGACAGGGTGTTCGACGCCCCGCTCGCGGGCAGAACGACATCGCGGCCGTCGCCCCGGTTGAAAGCGAGCACATTGGCGCCGGGGCCGGCCTGGATGGTGTCGTCGTGCAGGCCGCCGGCGATGAAATCGTTGCCGGCGCCGGCCTCGATCTGATCGCTCTGCGATCCGCCGAACAGCGCATTGCTGCCGCCCGTATCCCGCAGCGTATCGCTGCCGCCGGAACCCGCCACAACGTCGATGCCGCAGCCGCCGTCCAGCGTGTCGTTGCCGGCGCCGCCCTGCAGATAGTCGCTGCCGCCCTCGCCGTAGACCGTATCGCCGCCGGCTCCGGCACGCACGACGTCGTTGCCGCTGCCCGAACGGATGACGTTGCTGCGCGGGCCGGCGACGATGATATCGTCGTCGCGACCGGTCGTGATGCGGGTGCCCGACGGGGGGCCGTCGGTCGTCCGGGTCTTGATCAGCAGATCGTCGAAGCTGTTGACGCTGCCGTCGGCGAAGCGGAACTCTTCGAGCGGCGAGGCGGCGCGGCCGTCACGCTCGACGGTCAGCGCGAAATCGAAGCCGAGGTCGGCCTGCTCGCATCCGCCGGCATTCAAAATGCGCAGGTGAGCAGTCGTGCTGCCGTCGGCCGCGGTGGTGACGCGCAGGGCGACCGTGTCGAGCGACAGCCCGGCGCCGAATTGCACCGAATCCGTGCCGGCAACATCGACGATCCGCTCCAGCCCG
>SSSX01000648.1 GCA_015657735.1 Zoogloeaceae bacterium | reverse complement strand
GAGTCCAGCGTGAGCGCACAAGATCAGTTGCAGACCAGTTTCGACGTCATCGTCGTGGGTTCCGGCGCCGGTGCCATGACCGCCGCGGTGACCGCCGCCGACCAGGGCCTGTCGGTGCTGGTGGTGGAAAAGAGCGACAAGTTCGGCGGCACTTCGGCCATCTCGGGCGGCGGGATATGGATTCCCAACAACCACCACTTCCGGCGCATGGGCGGCCACGACAGCCCCGAGCGGGCGCTCACCTACCTGCGCGCGGCGACCGCCGGGCGGGTGGATGAATCCCGCCTGCTGGCCTACCTCGAGCACGCTCCGAAGATGATCGAATATCTGGAGAACACCTCGCGGGTGCGCTACGCGGTGGCCCACAAGTACCCCGACTACTACCCGCATCTGCCCGGCGCGCTGCCCGGCGGCCGCAGCCTCGACCCGGAGCTGTTCGACACCAGCCTGCTGGGCGACGAACTGGCCAACCTGCGCAGCCCGTCGCCGTCCACGCTGCTGATGGGGCGCATCGCATGGACCGCCCGCGACGCCCATCGGGCGATGGCCAAGGAACGCGGCTGGCGCCTCAAGGTGATGGGCCTGATGCTGCGCTACCAGTTCGACTTCCGCTGGCGGCGCAAGACCCGCATGGACCGCCGCGCCGGCCTCGGTTCGGCGCTGGTGTGCGCGCTGCGCCGCTCGCTGATGGACCGCGATATCCCGCTGTGGCTGCACACCGACTTTCAGGCGCTGCGTATCGACGACGGCCGCGTGGTTGGCGTGGAGGTCGATCACAACGGCGCGCGCCGCAGCCTGACCGCCCGCCAGGCGGTGATCTTCGCTTCCGGCGGCTTCGAACAGAACCAGCAACTGCGCGACCGCTACCTGCCCGGCCCGACCCGGGCCGGCTGGAGCGCCACCCCGCCGGGCTGCAATACCGGCGCCGCGCTGCTGGCCGGTCAGGCCGCCGGTGCCGCCACCGACCTGCTCGACTGGTGCTGGTGGGCGCCGACCATCGCCGTGCCGCGCGAGGACAAGCCGCGCGGCGTGTTCGCCGAGCGGGCCTTTCCGGGGGCCATCGTCGTCAACGGCCTGGGCCGGCGCTTCGTCAACGAGGCGGCGCCGTACCTCGAGTTCGTCGACAGCATGTACAAGGACAACGCGGCCACCGGCGGCAAGTCGATTCCGGCGTGGGTCATCTTCGACGCCCACTTCCGCTTCAACTACGCGATGGGCCCGCTGATGCCGGCCCAGGTGATGCCCGACAGCCGCCTGCGCAAGGAATGGCTGGGCAGCGTGTACTGGAAGGCCGACAGCCTCGACGGACTGGCGCGCCAGATCGGCGTCGATGCGTCGGGCCTGGCCGTCACCGTCGCGCAGATCAACGACTACGCGCGCAGCGGCGTCGATGCCGATTTCGGCCGCGGCGGCAACGTCTTCGACCGCTACTACGGCGACGTGAACGTCAAGCCCAACCCGTGCCTGGCCCCGGTCGCCAAAGGGCCGTTCTACGCGATGCGCCTGGATGCGGGCGACATCGGCAGCAAGGGCGGCCTGCTCACCAACGACAAGGCCCAGGTGATCCGCGCCGACGGTTCGCCGATCGCCGGACTCTACGCGGTCGGCAACGCCGCGGCGTCGGTGATGGGCACCGCCTACCCGGGGGCCGGCGGCACCCTGGGGCCGGCGATGACTTTCGGCTACATCGCCGCCCGCCACATCGCCGCCGGCGCGGCGGCCCGCTGACGCTCAGGAATCGAGGAGGAACACATGGCAGGACGCGTACAGGACAAAATCGCGCTGGTCACCGGAGGCGCCAGCGGCGTCGGCCGCGCCACCGTGCACCAGCTGGCCCGCGAGGGCGCCCGGGTGGTGATCACCGACATCAACGAGGAAGCCGGCCGCGCGCTGGCCGCCGGGATCGGCAGCGAGGCGCTGTTCCTGCGCCACGATGCCGCCGTCGAGGCGGACTGGAAGCGGGTCGCCGCCGAAGTGGAGGCACGTTTCGGCGGCCTCGACATTCTGGTGAACAACGCCGGCATCCTGCTCAAGGGCTCCATCGAGGAGGCCAGCCTCGACGACTGGCAGCGCCTGATGAGGGTCAATGCCGACAGCGTCTTCCTCGGCTGCCGGGAGGCGGTGGCGCTGATGAAGGCCCGCGGGGCCGGGGCCATCGTCAACATGTCGTCCATCGCCGGGCTGGCGGGCAAGGACGACTACGCCGCCTACTGCGGCTCGAAGGGCGCCATCGCCGCCCTCAGCCGGGCCGTGGCCGCCCATTGCCGGCGCCGGAAATACCGCATCCGCTGCAATACCGTGCACCCCGACGGGGTGCTCACGCCGATGAGCGCCGCGGCCTACCCGCCGGGCATCGACCCGGCCCGCTTCACCATCGACGTGGACCCGATGTTCCGCGCCTGCCTGCCGGAGGACGTCGCCGCCGCGGTGGTCTTCCTGGCCTCCGACGAGGCGCGCGCCATCAACGGCATGGAGCTGCGGGTGGACAGCGGCCAGTTCGTGATGAGTGTCTGAGCCATGCGTGATCTCACCCAGCCCACTGTCGCCGGCACCATTCCGGCCCTGCTTTTCGCCGCCGCGCGGCACCACCTCCTGCGTAGCGCGCTGGAGGAGGACGGTCGCCGCATCACCTACGCCGAGCTGCCCGGCCACGCGCTGGCGGTGAGCCGCGCCCTCATCGCCCACGGCATCCAGCCGGGCGACAAGGTGGCCATCTGGGCGCCCAACTGCATCGACTGGGTGCTGGCGGCGCTGGGCATCCACTGCGCCGGCGCGGTGATGGTGCCCATCAACACCCGCATGAAGGGCGCCGAGGCGGCCGACATCCTGGCCCGCAGCCACAGCCGGCTGCTGTTCTGCGTCGGCAGCTTCCTGGGCGTCGACTACCCGGCCATGCTGGCGCCGGTGCGCCCGGCGGGCCTCGAGAAGATCGTCGTGCTGGGTGCCGACTGGGCGGCCTTCGTCGCCGCCGGCGCGGCCGTTCCGGAGGCGACGGCGCGTGCGCGGGCCGACGCCGTGCGCCCCGACGACATCGCCGACCTGATGTTCACCTCCGGCACCACCGGCAAGCCCAAGGGCGTGATGAGCGCCCACGGCCCGACCCTGCGGGCCTTCGCCGAATACGTGCGGATCATCGGCATGCGGCCCGGCGACCGCTACCTGGTGGTCAATCCCTTCTTCCACAGCTTCGGCTACAAGGCCGGCTGGATCACCTGCCTGCTTGCCGGCGCCACCATCCTGCCGCATCCGGTGTTCGACGCCGAGGCGGTGTTCCGCCGCGTCGAGAGCGATCGCATCACCGTGCTGCCCGGGCCGCCGACCCTCTACCTGTCGATGCTGGCCCATCCGCGCCTGGCCGAGGCCGATCTGTCGTCGCTGCGCATCGCGGTGACCGGGGCCTCGACCATTCCGCCGGTGCTGATCGAGCGGATGCGCGAGGCGCTCGGCATCCGCGTGGTGACCACCGCCTACGGCCTCACCGAATGCGGCGGGCTGGCCACCATCTGCGCGCCCGACGACGACGCCGCCACCATCGCCGGCACCAGCGGGCGGGCGATCCCCGGCACCGAGCTGCGCGTCGTGGACGGTCACAACCAGCCCGTGCCGGCCGGCGAGTCCGGCGAAATCTGCCTGCGCGGTTTTCACGTGATGAAGGGCTACTTCGAAGACCCGCAGGCCACCGACGAAGCCATCGACGGCGACGGCTGGCTGCACACCGGCGACATCGGCACGCTCGACGCACGCGGCTACCTGCGCATCACCGACCGCCTGAAGGACATGTTCATCGTCGGCGGCTTCAACTGCTATCCCGCCGAGATCGAGGCGGCGCTGACCGAGCATCCGGCCATCGCCCAGGTGGCGGTGGTGGGGGTGCCCGACGCGCGCATGGGCGAAGTGGGCTGCGCCTGCGTGGTGCTGCGCCCCGGCGCGGTGCTCGATGCCGGCGGCCTGATCGGCTGGAGCCGCGAGCGCATGGCCAATTACAAGGTGCCGCGCGAGGTGCGCTTTTTCGACAGCCTGCCGGTGAACGCCTCCAACAAGGTCGCCAAGAACGAACTGCGGGCGCTGCTGGGCCGCGTGGTCTGACCGGGCGGGCCGGGCGGCCCGCCGGCGGCCGCCCCGCGCCGGCCGGTCAGGCGGTCAGCGCGCCGCCGTTGAGCGGATGGACCTGGCCGGTGACCCATTCGGCTTCCCGCGAGGCGAGGTAGGCCACGCCGGCGCCGACGTCGGCCGGGGAGCCGGCGCGCGGCACGAAGGCGCTCTTGCGGGCCACCTCGTCGGAGCCTTCCCAGTTGTTCATGGTGCCCAGCGACAGCGCATTGACGGTGATGCCCTTGCGCCCG
>SSSX01000647.1 GCA_015657735.1 Zoogloeaceae bacterium | reverse complement strand
GCCTTCACCCGCCGCTATGGCGAAGACTGGCGCTACTGCGCCCTGTGGGGAAAGTGGCTGGTCTGGACGGGTGTGCGCTGGAATCCCGATCAGGTGCTCTACGTGTCGCATCTCTCCAGGGGCATCTGCCGCAACGCCTCGCTGAAAGCGGACACGCCGAGGCTCAAGGGCAAGCTGGCCAGCTCCGCCACGATCTCGTCGGTTGAAAAGATCGCGCGCTCTGACCCGAAGCACGCATCCACCGCCGAGGAATGGGACGCCGATGTCTGGGCGCTGAACACCCCCGGTGGCGTGGTTGATCTGCGCACGGGCCGGATGCGCCCGCACCGGCGCGATGACCGAATGACCAAGGTGACCACGGCCACGCCGCAGGGCAATCCGGACAGCGCCTGCCCGACGTGGCGAGCCTTCCTCACGGATGTCACCGGTGGCGACGCCGATCTGATGGCCTACCTGCAACTGATGGTTGGCTACTGCCTGACGGGCGTCACCAGCGAACACGCGCTTTTCTTCCTGTACGGCACGGGCGCGAACGGCAAGTCGGTGTTCGTCAACGTGCTGACCACCATCCTGGGCGACTACGCGGCCAACGCGCCGATGGACACGTTCATGGAGGCGCGCAACGACCGGCACCCGACCGATCTTGCAGGCCTGCGCGGCGCACGCTTCGTGTCATCCATCGAAACGGAGCAAGGGCGGCGCTGGAACGAGTCCAAGGTCAAGGCCATCACCGGTGGTGACAAGGTGTCCGCTCGCTTCATGCGCCAGGACTTCTTCGAGTACCTGCCGCAGTTCAAGTTGGTGATCGCAGGCAATCACAAGCCGTCGATCCGCAATGTCGACGAGGCGATGAAGCGCCGACTTCACCTGATCCCGTTCACGGTGACGATCCCGCCCGAGCGCCGCGACGGCAGGCTGACCGAGAAGCTGCTCAAGGAGCGCGATGGGATTCTGGCGTGGGCCGTCGAGGGCTGTAGCCTGTGGCAACGCCAGGGCTTGAAGCCGCCCGCCAGCGTGGTGTCGGCGACCGAGGAGTATTTCGAGGCCGAGGATGCGCTCGGGCAGTGGATCGAAGAACGCTGTCTGCTGGCCAAGTCCCACCGCGAAGGCGTCTCCGAACTGTTCGCCGACTGGCGCGAATGGGCCGAGCGCGCGGGCGAATACGTGGGTTCGGTCAAGAGGTTCTCGGAGCTGATGGCGACTCGCAAGTTCGAGAAGTGTCGGCTGACCGGTGGGGCTCGCGCCATCGCGGGCATCGCCCTCAGGCCCAAGCCGTACAGCCACGCCTACCCCTACCGCGATGACTGACCAATCCGGGCGAGTGACGGATTTGACGGGTTTCCTGATTGACGCGCTACACGTGCGCGCACGTAAAGGACGTTGTCCGGACAACCCGTCGCATCCGTCACTTGCCCACCCAACACGGAGTAAAGACGATGAACACGACGATCCTCGCCCTCGATCTGGGCACACACACCGGGTGGGCTCTGCAGCACCTGGACGGCACCATCACCAGCGGCACGGAGCACTTCAAGCCGCAGCGATTTGAAGGCGGCGGGATGCGTTTCCTTCGATTCAAGCGCTGGCTCAACGAACTGCTG
>SSSX01000646.1 GCA_015657735.1 Zoogloeaceae bacterium | reverse complement strand
CCGGATCGTCACGCCCGGGGCTTCGCGGCGCTTGCTGGAGCTGATGAAGGCGCCCAGCTCCTCGCGGGTCAGGGCCTGCATCATGTCGGTCTTGAGCGGCGGCGGCGGCGACGGCACCCACAGCTCGCGGCCTTCGGCCAGATCGCGCACGGCGGTCTTGCCGGCGTGCTGCAGTTGCATGGCGACCTTGGCGCCGTGGCGGTGCACCCGCTCGGCCAGCGCCGTCAGGCCGGGCACGAAGCGGTCGTCGGAGACGCCCACCTGGTAGGGTTCGGCAGTGCCGGCCGGGTAGGCGATGGCGCACACGCCCATGATCAGCAGGCCGGCGCCGCCGGCCGCGCGGGCCTCGTAGTAGGCCTGGATGCGTTCGCCGCAGCTGCCGTCGGATTCGGCAAAGTTGGAGCCCATCGGGGCCATCACGATGCGGTTGCGCAGTTCCATCCGGCCGATGCGGCCGGGGCGCAGCAGGTTGTCGAAGTCGCCCATGGTGGTCAGCCCCGCGTCAGGAAATCGATACAGCTGCGGTTGAACAGGTCGGCATGTTCCACCTGTACCCAGTGGCCGCAGCGGTTGAGCATGATGAAGCGGGCCGCAGGCGCCTGCGCCAGAATCTTGGCCGCGCCGCTGGCCGGATTGAAATGGTCATCCACCCCCCAGAAGCCGAGCACCGGGCAGCGCAGTTCGTGCAGCCTGTCGGTCATGTTGGGCACCAGCATGGTCGAGAACAGGTTGGCCGGCTGGGTCGCCGCCACCGCGGCGCGTTCGGCGAGCAGCGCCTCGTCGAGTTGCGAGGCGTCGTAGAGCTGCAGGCTCATCACGTGGCGCATCTGCTCGACGCCCATCGGGCCGGCCGCGTAGGTTTCCACCATGCGCCGGATGCCCTCCATCTTGAAATAGGTTTCGCGCTCCTCGACGCCGCCGGGCGCCATCAGGATCAGCCGTTCGACGAGCTCCGGCCGGGCCAGCGCCTGGCCCAGCGCGATCGCCCCGCCGAGCGAGTTGCCGAGCAGCGTGCACCGGTCGACGCCGATGGTATCGACAAACGCCGACAGCCTGGAGACGAAGAAATCGAGGTTGTAGTGGGCGTCGGCCGGCTTGTCGGAGCGGCCGAAGCCGGGCAGGTCGAGCACGATGTTGCGAAAACCGGCCGCCGCAAAGGCCGGATAGTTGCCCTTGAAATTGCTGAAGCCGCTGGCGCCCGGCCCGCTGCCGTGCAGCCACACCACCACCGGTCCGGTGCCCACGTCCAGATAGTGCAGGCGCATGCCGTCGGGCAGTTCGGCGATGCGGTCGAAGGGAAGATCCCGGCTGGTCATCGATCAAGTCTCCTGATGTCGGTCGCCCGCCGCGCGGGCCATTCCACGCGAATGCTCGCCCGGGCGCACCGCCGCCGGCATCGTCCGTTCAGACCAGTTGCGCCGGCGGCGCGGCCTTTAGTCTTTCCGGACGATGTTGCGCCTCCCGGGCGCGGGAATGATTGGCGGTTGGAAGAGGCGAGGACAGCCCCGCCGATCGCAACCTGCACCACAGACCGGGGAGACACGAGCATGAGCGCAAACGACGCACCACTGATTTCCACTGATCTGCGCCAGGGCGTCGTGCCCCGCGAGATCACCCAGGCCAGGCTGGACCGCCGTGCCGCCGCCAGCGCCCGGATCAAACCGCGCGATCTGTACACGCTGGCCGACCGGCTCGAGGAAAAGGCCGCCAGTCAGGGCGAGCGGCCGTTCCTGATTCACGGCACGCAGCGCTTCAGCTACGCCGAGGTCGATGCGCGGGCCAATCAGGTCGCCCATGCGGCGCTGGCCCGCGGTTTGCGCAGCGGCGACGTGTGCGCACTGGCCATGGAAAACCGCCCGGAGTTCTTCTTCATCTGGTTCGGGCTGGTCAAGCTCGGCGTGGTGGTGGCCTTCATCAATACCCAGGTCAGCGGCAAGGCGCTGGTCCACGCCCTCGACACCACGCGGGCGAAGGCGGTGGTGGTCGGCGACGAATGTCTGGCCAACTTCACGACTACCGACGGCCTGCCGGACGTGCCGCCGTGGCGCCTCGCCGACCCCGCGCAGCCGTGGCAGGGCGAGGGCCCCGAACGCGCCGACGCGGCTTTCGACGCCGAGGTGGCGGCGGCCTCCCGCGCTGCCTTCCCGCGCGCCCACCGGGCGGCCGTCAGTGCCGAAACGCCGACCCTGCTGATCTTCACCTCCGGCACCACCGGCCTGCCCAAGGCGGCCCGCTACAGCCACATGCGCTGGCTCAGCTCGGGCGACGTGATGGAGGTGACCATCGGCGCCACGCCGCAGGACGTGTTCTATTGCTGCCTGCCGCTCTATCACGGGGCAGCGGCGACCTCGGTCACCTCCACCGCGCTGCAGGCCGGCGCGGCCATCGTGGTGCGGCGCAAGTTCAGCACCCGCGAGTTCTGGCACGACGTGCGCCACTACGGCGTCACCGTGTGCCAGTACATCGGCGAGATCTGCCGCTATCTGATGAACCAGCCGGCCGGCCCCGACGACCGCCGGCACGGGCTGCGCTGCATGATGGGCGCCGGCCTGACGCCGGAAATCTGGCTGCGCTGGGTCGAGCGTTTCGGCGACGTGCAGATTTTCGAAGGCTGGGGCTCGACCGAGGCCAACACCGCGCTGATCAACGTCGACAACCGCATCGGCGCCTGCGGCCGGGTGCCGTACTGGGAGAAAACCAATTTCCGCCTCGCGCGCTACGACGTCGAGACCGATACCCATCCGCGCGACGGGCGGGGCTTCTACATCCTGTGCCAGCCCGGCGAGGTGGGCGAGGGCCTGGGCTACGTGGTCGACCATCCCGACATCGGCGGCGGGCGTTTCGAGGGCTATACCTCGGCCGAGGCGACCCGCAGCAAAATCCTCCGCAACGTCTTCCAGGAAGGCGATGCGTACTGGCGTTCCGGCGATCTGCTGCGCTACGACGAGGACGGCTATTTCTACTTCGTCGACCGCATCGGCGACACCTTCCGCTGGAAAAGCGAGAACGTGTCGACCCAGGAAGTCGCCGATGCGCTGTCGGACTGCGCCGGCGCCGAGGTGATCAACGTCTATGGCGTCCAGGTGCCCGGCCACGAGGGGCGCGCCGGCATGGCCGCCATCGTCATGCAGCCGGGGGCGCGCTTCGATCCGGCGGGCTTCTATGCGCTGACCGACGCCCGCCTGCCGCGTTACGCCGCGCCGCAGTTCGTGCGCGTGGCCGGTGCGGCCGACATGACCGCCTCGTTCAAGCTGCGCAAGGTCGACCTCCAGCGCCAGGGCTACGATCCGGCCGCCTCCGCCGATCCGCTGTACGTGCGCGACGACGCGAACCGCACCTACCAGCCGTATTCGGCGGAGGTGCTGGCGCGGGTCGGTTACCCCCCGTTCGTGGCGGGCTGAGCGGGCGGTCGGGCCGGCGTCGCGATCTAGTCCGTTTGGACGATGCGCAACCTTCATCTGTGGACCACTCTGAATTACACGAACCCGGGAGGAGACGCCCGGTGCGAGTGCCGCCATGGATGCGGCGCCGCCCCTGGACCCGGTTCCGCAGCCGCTACAAGAGGCCGTCAAGGCCAAAGGAGACGATTATGTATCTCAAAGTGTGCGCACTCAGCATGGCCCTCGGCGTGTTCGGTCTGGGCCTGCCCGACAAGGACCAGGAGGCGGCGGCCGGTTGCGGCGAGAGCGCCCCGCTGTGTCCGACGGTACACGCCGTCGCCACGGGCGCCGGCATCCTGTACGCCGCGATGATGGCCCGCTAGCCGCGGGCGACGCGGCGCAGCAGCGCGCGGAGGCGGGGGCGTGTCGGCCCCCGCTGCCGTGCGTGGACGTCCGCCGCCGCCTGTCCCGGCAGCGCCTGTTCCGGCGCATTCCGGCTGGCGCCGGGGACTAGTCGATTTGAACGATTCCGTCCTTCCTGCCCTGTGGCATCGTGGAGCCATCAACCGGCCGCGGCCGGCGCAACCACAGAGGTAAAGGACACATGGGACTCAAAGGAAACGCGGCCATCGTCGGTGCGGCGCAGTACCGCCCGGAAAAGTACCAGACGGCGCCGCGCATGTTTCACCTGGAGCAGGTCGCCGATCTGGCCGCCCGCGCGCTGGCCGACGCCGGGCTGCAGGCCGCCGACATCGACGGGCTGGTGATCAACGGCCCGCAGTTTCACGAAGCATCGGTTTTCGTGCCGGCGATGGCCGCCGAATATCTCGGCCTCAACCTGAACTTTGCCGAGGTGGTGGACCTGGGCGGGTGCACCTCGGTGGCGATGGTGTGGCGGGCGGCGATGGCCATCGAGCTGGGCATCTGCCAGGCCGTGCTGTGCGTGCTGCCGGCGCGCATGGCGCCGCTCGGTCCGGACGAAGACCCGGCGTGGATGGCCCGGGCGATGCGCTACGGCGGCCACAGCACCGCCTTCGGCGCCCCCGAGGCCGAGTTCGACCTGCCCTACGGCCACATGGGCCAGAACTCCGGCTACGCGATGATCGCCCAGCGCTACGCCGCCCAGTACGGCTACGACCCGCTGGCGATGGCCAAGATCGCGGTGGACCAGCGCACCAACGCGCTCGCCAATCCGGACGCGATGTTCTTCGGCAAGCCGCTCGGCGCCGAGGAAGTGCTGGCCAGCAGGAAGGTGGCCGACCCGCTGCACGTGCTCGAAATCGTCATGCCGGTGGCCGGCGGTGCGGCGGTGATCGTCGCCTCCAAGGAGCTCGCCGCCAAGGCGCGTCACCGCAGCGCGCTGATCAAGGGCTTCGGCGAACACCTCGCCTTCAAGTCGCCCACCTACGCCGCCGACATGACCCGCACCCCGATCGGACCGGCCGCCGCCCGCGCCTTTGCGATGGCCGGCATCCGGCCCGCCGAGGTGGATGCCGCGCAGATTTACGACTGCTACACCATCACCGTGCTGCTCACGCTGGAGGACGCCGGCTTCGCGCCGAAGGGCGAAGGCATGCGCTGGGTGCGCGAGCACGACCTGACCTGGCGCGGCGACTTCCCGATGAACACCCACGGCGGCCAGCTCAGCTTCGGCCAGGCCGGCATCGCCGGCGGCATGTCGCAGGTCATCGAAGCCTTCACCCAGATTTCCGGCCGCGCCGGCGAACGCCAGCTCAAGCGCTGCGACACCGTTTTCGTGTCCGGCACCGGCGGCGTCATGAGCGAGCAGGGCGCACTCATCCTTCAGGGAGCTTGACCAGCATGTCCACCAACAAACCGATGCCCGCGCGCACCGACATCTCGGCGCCGTTCTGGGATGGCCTCAAGTCCGGCCGCGTCACCCTCCCGCGCTGCCGGAGCTGCGGCCACTGGATTTTCTATCCCCGCCGCCACTGCGACGCGTGCTGGTCGCACGATCTGGAATGGCAGGACGTGAGCGGCGCGGGCAGCCTCTACACCTACACCCTGACCCGCATCCCGACCCTGCCCGACTTTGCCGACGAGATGCCGCAGGCGCTGGCCGTGGTGGAGCTCGACCAGGGGGTCCGCATCAACACCACGCTGGTCGGGCTGGCCGAGGACGAAATCCGCGTCGGCATGCGCCTCAAGCCGGTGTTCGATCAGGTCGGGGGCGACGGCACCACGCTGCTGCGTTTCACCGGCGTCGACAAGACCATCGCCCCGCCGCTGCCGGACGCGCCGGCCGCCGAAGCGCCGCCGCCCGTTGCGGTGACCCGGGTTGCGGTCAGCGACGAGGCCGCGCTGCGCGCGCTGGTCGGCGAGGCGTTCACGGCGTGGAGCAACGAAGTGGTGGTCGACCAGGCCCTGATCGACGAATTCGCCCGCCTTTCCGGCGACGACTACTGGATCCACACCGACCCGGACAAGGCCCGCCGGAGCGGCCCCTTCGGCGGCACCATCGCCCACGGCGCACTGGTTCAGGTGCTGCAGTCGCGGATGAAGATTCCGCTGGGTTTCGAAGTCGCCGGCTTCACCAACATGGTCAATTACGGTTCGGACCGCCTGCGCTTCCCGTCCCCGGTCCCGGCCGGCTCGCGCATCCACGCCCGGGCGAGGGTCAAGCGCGTCGAAAGGCAGAAGAGCGGCACCCAGCTCACCCTCGAGGTGCATACCCACGTGGTCGGCGCCGAGCGCCCCAGCGTCATCAACGATCTGGTCATCCTGTACATGTGATTCCCCTCCCTGTCCTCAGGACTTTCGGCCAGCCCTGTCCGCGGGGCTGG